>CAIJNJ010000125.1 GCA_903821975.1 uncultured Bacteroidota bacterium | reverse complement strand
TTCGGGTACTCTATTTAATTCTTTTCTTCTCTCTTCCTAAACCCCTTTCCTCCGTGAAAGGGAGGCGTCTTAGCCGATAGCAACACGCTATGTATTAGTCTATTCGGGTACTCTATTAATTCTTTTCTTCTCTCTTCCTAAACCCCTCTCCTCCGTGAAAGGGAGACGTCTTAGCCGGATAGCAACACGCTATGTATTAGTCTTATCGGGTACTTTGAAATTGGTGGTTATTGTTCTTTTGTTAAACGCTAACCGTTATTTCGGAGTGCAAATATATAGCAGGATTTGTTCCCTTCAAAATTTCGCTCCCTTTTTTTATGCAAAAGCCATAGCTTCCACTATTCCAAGGAATTCTGTAGCCTTCAAAGAAGCGCCGCCGATAAGGCCGCCATCCACATCCGGGCAGGCAAAAAGCTCGGCGGCATTTGATGGTTTACAGCTACCACCATACAATATGGTCATATTATCACCTGCTTCATGCTCATACTTGGCGGCTACTACGCTGCGTATGTGCGCGTGCATATCCTGCGCCTGTGCCGATGTTGCTGTGCGGCCTGTACCTATGGCCCAGATGGGCTCATAAGCTATTACCACTTCATTCAATTGTATTTCGCTCAGGTGAAAGATGCCTTCCCTGATCTGCTTTTCCACGTATGCGTTTTGTGTGCCGGCATCACGTATCTCCAGAGGCTCGCCACAGCAGAAAATAACCTTTAACCCGTTTATCAGCGCCTGGTTCACCTTTTTGGCGATCATGGCGTTATCTTCCTTGAAATATTCCCTTCTTTCAGAGTGGCCTATGATCACATACTCCACTTCAGCGCTCTTCAGCATAGCGGCAGATACCTCACCTGTATATGCGCCAGATGCCTCATGGTGGCAGTTTTGCGCGCCCAGGTGCACATCTATGATGCCTGTAAGCTGTGCTGCGGTTTGGGTGATGTGCAGGTAGGGTGGTGCGATCACTACCTGCTTTTCTTCGCTTAATACAGGCAGGCCCTTGAATATCTCATTCACCAGTTCTGCGCCTTCATCAAGGGTAAGGTTCATTTTCCAGTTTGCAGCTACTATTTGTTTACGCATATAGTCAATTTGAAAATTAGTTTCCCGATAGCTATCGGGATGAAAATTATTGAAGTGTTTGTTTGTTATGATCAAAGATGTGCCTATACATAGCCGTTTCTGCGTCCGTGAGTTGCTTGTGCCGCCTGCCCATCATGCGATTAGCGGTTTCCATGGCGCGGTTGAAGTCGTAAGTGGTGATGCCCTCGCTGCCGCCCCATGAGAACGACCGCACGAATTTCTCGGGGAAGCTGCCGCCAAACAGGTTGCACGATACACCCACTACCGTGCCGGTGTTGAACATGGTATTGATGCCGCACTTGGAATGATCGCCCATAAGCAGACCGCAAAAAGTGAGCCCCGTCTTTACAGACTTGTTGGCTGCTTCATCCCATATCTTTATCTCGTCGTAATTGTTTTTAAGGTTAGAACAGTTGGTATCTGCACCCAGGTTGCACCATTCGCCAATCACCGCATTGCCCAGGTAGCCGTCATGCGCTTTATTGCTATTGGCAAAGAACACCGCGTTGTTTATCTCTCCACCTACTTTGCAGCCGGGGCCTATGGTGGTAGCGCCATACATCTTCGCACCCATCTTTATCACTGCTTGCTCGCATACTGCCAGTGGCCCGCGTACAAGGGTGCCTTCCAGTATCTCGGTATCCTTTGCTATGTATACAGGTCCTGCGGTTGCATTAATGATGCAGCCGGCATAAATGTTAGCCCCTTCTTCTATAAACAGGTTCTCTTTGCCGCTAACCGTTACATCTGCAGGTATGGGTGCGCTGGTCCTGCCCTTGGTAATGTGTGTAAAGTCCTCGCGGATAGCACGGTCGTTGATGGAAAAGATATCCCAGACATTCTTCAGTGCATATACATCACCTTCAAAATGCTGTGCAGCCATGCTTTTCACATGATCATGAAATCCTGAAATGCTTTGCTGTGCCATAGTGCAGGCAGCAATGATAATATCACCTTTCACCAGTGACTGCCCCTGCTGCAGCTTTTTAATAGCCGCTGCCAGTGCTGCATTTGCGAAGACAGCGCCATTGATATATACATCATCACCGGTGCTGCCTTGCGGGAATACCGACTGAAGATAAGCTTCTGTAAGTGTGGTAGTTGCGTATCCAAGGTAGCTTTCCCAGCGCTCGCGCATAGTGAGTATACCACACCTTATATCCGCTATGGGGCGGGTATGGGTAAACGGCAAAAGACGGTCACGGTCGGTACTATCAAAAAGAATATACTTCATGCAAGCATTTTATGGGCCATAGCGGGGGTAAGCGATGTAAGTGAAAAATCCCGAAAAATCATGATTTTTCGGGATCCTCAGGTAATTATAACCAAGTCGCTTATTTAGCTTTTTTAGCGTAGCGGTTCTTGAATTTCTCGATACGGCCTGCTGTATCCACAAACATAGACTTACCGGTATAGAAGGGGTGCGAAGTGTTTGAAATTTCGACCTTAACTACAGGGTATTCTTTACCATCTTCCCATAATACAGTTTCCTTTGTAGGAGCGGCTGAGCGCGATAAAAACATGTGCTCGTTTGAGGTGTCTTTGAATACCACTAAACGGTAACCATCTGGATGAATGCCTTTTTTCATTATTTTATTTTTTAATGCATGGGTTTTGCCATGCGTGAATTAAGGGTGCAAAGGTACGGATATTTATACATTCTGCAAAACTATTATTTTGACCGTTTTCCATAGAAACTGCGGCCTTTAATCCTTCATTTGGGTTGTTTCACGAGTGGGGCGCGCCTTTGCGCCTTCGCGCGAAACAACTAATCCACCAGTTTCCTAAGGTCGCCCTCAGCAGCCTCGCCTGTAGGGTACATACCCGCGATATTGCCCTTGGGATCTACCAATATAGCCTGTGGAATGAACTGTATGCCGTAAGCAGCAGCAGCAGCAGAGTTCCAGTAACCGAGATCGCTGATGTGGTTTGGCCAGAAAAGACCATCCTGCTTAATAGCATTTACCCAGGCATTCTTGTCTTTATCAAGCGATACGTTAAGTACCGTAAAGCCGTTCTTAGCGCCTTTGAACTTCTTGGCAGAATACTCCTTATACAGGTTCACCAGCCCGGGGTTAGAGTGGCGGCAAGGCCCGCACCATGATGCCCAGAAGTCTATAAGCACATAGCGGCCCTTATTCAGTTCCGACAGCTTAATGGTTTTACCATCAGGGTTTGGGAATGCCAGTTCGGGGGCTTTCATGCCTACCTTTATCTTGGTGTTCTCGTACTGCGCACTTGCAGAAACAATGATACCCAATGCCAGTACCATTGTAGTAAGTAATTTCTTCATATTTTATTTTTTCTGTGGGGTGTAAAGATAAGGTATTATCGTATAGTCCGAACCGGGATTTTCGGGATTATAGGATTTCCCTGGTTTTATGTAATGCGTCATTGCGAGGAACGAAGCAATCTCTCAATATGAGTGATTCTTGAACACCCAATCCCAGCCATCCTTCGCTAAAGTTTCGGCGGGCGAAGAAAAACATTTTTTGTGAGTAACTTTTGCGGGCATTAGCTGCGTAAACCCTTTACTGTAGCTGATATTACTTTTTTCTTTAAGCCCCATTCACGCCCTACTTCGGTAAGCTCAGTACAGGCAGTCTGAACTATGATTTATTTGATTTACGTGATTTTTTGTGATTGTCATTTTATGTAATGCGTCATTGCGAGGAACGAAGCAATCTCACAAAATGAGTAATTCTTGAACACCCAACCTCAGCCATCCTTCGCTAAAGCTTTGGCGGGCAAAGAAAAAACATTTTTTGTGAATAACGTTTGCGAGCATTATCAGCGCAAACCCTTTACTGTAGCTAATATTACATTTTTCTTTAAGCCTCATTCACGCCCCATTGATCAGGATTTACTGAATTATAGGATTTGCAGAATTTTCACACCTTGGGATGCACGAAGCAATCTCACAAATTCGATGCTTATGCGTCAAATTTTGTGCCGAAAAATATGTCGGTAGATAATCGTGCTTAATTGATATAAATTCTATTGGAGTTAGATAGGCTTTAGATATTTTTACAACTATGTAGATTTATTATTAAAAGTCAATGAATTTGTCAAAAATGTTTTCTAATGATTATATTTGCATGCTTTGTATTAAAGGTTATTCCTGTCCGTGCAATCCACAATAAAACCATAAAATTCACTTTAAAGTGAATTTAATTTGTAAATTAACTTTAAAGTGAATAGTTTCGCATTAGTAAAATGGGATGATGAAGGGGAACTGACTACTTTCTACACGGTTCACGTAGATGATGGGAGTACTGAAAATGAAGCTGATAAGTTCTTTGACAAATACTATAAAATAGATAGGCTAAAAGAGGCGACACAAGATTTACATAGTTTTCTATTAGACATTATTGGAGATGAGTACGGCGCGATAGATGATTTTTTCAATAGGAGCGAGAATTTGGTATATGGCTTACCCCATACAGGTAAAGTAACTGTCGAGGAGATTGTGTATCATTATCAAGATTTTCCACTGCGGATTTATGCGTTAAGGGTTAATAACAGAGAGGACTTAGTTATCTTGTTTAACGGAGGAGAAAAAACAGCATGGAAAAACTCCGAATGTGCAGATTTAAATATTGAATTTAATGAGGCTCAAATATTCGCTCAAAGAATAGAAGATGCATTGCGCGCTGGCTTAATTGTTGTAGATGGTAGATACAGGAGATTAATTTCTTTTGATGGTAGCGAGGAGATAATCCTCTAAAAAAAATAAAATTATGAGAAGCAAAATATCAAAGCGCATACAGTCGGAAGCTCCAAAGGATTCCAAAATTTATGCGAAACATTATGCTGATATAGTAATTAGAATAAATGAACTTTTGAAGAGAAAAAATTTCTCACAAAAAGATTTGGCCGAAAAGATGGAAAAAAGACAATCCGAAATTAGTAGATGGCTAAGCGGAGAGCATAATTTCACTATCCGGTCAATTTCAAAGCTGGAGGCTGAATTAGATGATGTTATTCTAAATGTCCCTAAAAGTAAGAAGGTTAGCATACAAGAGGGCAAATCTTATTACATTACCATGTCGGTTAATAACCATAGGCACAACTTAAACTTGATGGACGACGATGCCGCAAAAGGAAAAGCAGAAGAGGACAGCTACGAGAATGAATTTTATCAGTACGAAAAAATTGGCGCAAAATAATGGATGAACAAAAGCAATTTAATCCAACTGATATAATAATCGAAGACTATAAAATCTTCAAGCAAATCATTAGTTGTCCACAAGGCTTTCCAGAGAAAG
>CAIJNJ010000124.1 GCA_903821975.1 uncultured Bacteroidota bacterium | reverse complement strand
TCATGGGTAGTGGTTCCTGTAATTAACTGCCAAGTTGTTGAAACCGGAGGTTTATGAGAATTAACCGGCACTTGTTCGGCTTTATGATTGGCGTGGAAAACCAAATTGATGCTTGCCGGCCCGTTTAAAGTTGATGTTTTTTCCACACCTATCCATTTCCGGCTGCTGCCATGTGTGAGGGTAAACCGGATATCCTGTTTAAAATTGACATCCTGTGCACTGACAATAAAGGAAAAGAAAACAAATATTATTGTTTGGAGTAATTTCATAACATATTTTCCTGCGAATATACTTTGCAATTATTAAATAAACTATTTCCTAAGGCCATAGTAAATTGAATTTTACCTCTCTTTATGACTAACTTTGTGTTGAAGGTTGCGCCAATAATCATAATCGAAAGGTTTGGGAAAGAATTTAAACAAAGCGTCCGTTACGGGTATCCTCATAGCGCTTGGGATTATTTATGGTGACATTGGTACCTCGCCGCTATACGTAATGAATGCCATTTGCAATGGCAAAGAGATCAGCGAATTTCTTATCACAGGCGCACTATCGTGCATCATCTGGACATTGACACTGCAAACCACCGTAAAGTATGTAATGCTTACCCTTAAGGCAGACAATAAAGGAGAGGGTGGTATCTTCTCTTTGTTTGCGTTGGTGCGCAGGCATGGCAAGTGGACCGTATTCCCGGCAATGGTAGGCGGCGCGGCGCTGCTGGCCGATGGCATGATAACGCCGCCCATATCGGTTACGTCTGCGATAGAAGGGCTGCGCAACATCCCGCACCTTTCAGGTATAGGCAATATGACCATTGTATACATTGTTATTGCTATCCTGACTATACTCTTCTTTTTCCAGCAATTCGGAACTACATCTATTGGCAACGCTTTCGGGCCTATAATGTTACTATGGTTCACCATGCTGGCGGTGCTGGGGTTGCACCAGCTTTCTGTAGCTAATGACTGGCGCATATTCAGGGCATTGAATCCATATTATGCCATCAGGGTGCTTACGGTTTATCCTAAAGGCTTCTGGATACTGGGAGCTGTCTTTCTCTGTACCACGGGTGCTGAGGCGCTCTATTCAGACCTTGGGCATTGTGGCCGTGGGAATATCCGCGCATCGTGGACATTTGTGAAAACCTGCCTCATCCTCAATTACCTTGGCCAGGGTGCTTTCCTGCTTACAAGGAATAAAGAGGTGTGGAACTCTGCAGTAAAGAACCCGTTCTATGAATTGATGCCACATTGGTTCATACTGCCGGGTATCATTATAGCTACTATAGCTGCCATTATAGCCAGCCAGGCACTTATATCGGGCTCATTTACACTTATCAGCGAGGCCATGAAGCTGAACCTGTGGCCTAAAATGAAGATCAATTATCCTACGGTGGAGCGTGGTCAGTCATTCATACCGGGCATTAATCTGTTGTTGTTTGTGGGCTGTACCGCCATCACGCTTTACTTCCAGCGGTCATCTAGCATGGAGGCGGCATATGGTTTGTCTATTACCATTTGTATGATCATGACATCGTGCCTGTTCTCCTACTATTTGTTTGTGAAGCGGGTACCCATAATATGGATCGCCACATACCTTATCGTATACCTGACCATAGAATTCTCATTCCTGTGGGCCAACCTTATAGAGAAATTTGTGGAGGGTGGGGTTGTAACGCTTGTTGTGGCAGGTGGCCTTTTTATGGTAATGGCCGTATGGTTCAAGTCAAGGAAGATAAAGAATCGCTACGTGGAGTTTGTGCGGCTGGATAATTACATTCCGATAATACAGGAACTAAGCAACGACAGCACCATCAACAAATACGCCACACATCTTGTTTATCTTACCAGCGCCAACAACCCTAAAGAAATAGAGCATAAAATATTATACTCCATCCTGTACCGTAAACCCAAGCGCGCAGATATTTACTGGTTTGTACACGTGGATGTGGTGGATGATCCGTACACTACAGAATACTCAGTGCAAACCATTGTGCCTAACGAGATCATCAGGGTGGAGTTCAGGCTGGGCTTCCGTATGGACCACCGGATACAGTATATGTTTCGTAAAGTGGTGGAGGATATGGTGCAGAATAAGGAGGTGAATGTGGTGAGCCGCTACGAATCACTGAGCAGGAATAATGTAGTTGGTGATTTCCGATTTATAGTAATGGAGAAATTTCTTTCGCGCGATAATACTTTGCCATTGTGGGAGCGCTTCGTGATGCGCGGTTACTTCCTCCTCAAAAAATTCAGCCTTTCAGAAGAGCGTGGCTTTGGTCTCGACCCATCAGATGTTACACTGGAAAAATATCCCATCATCGTATCTGCTATCCCGGATTATAATTTGAAGAGGGTGCAGGAGTAAACCCCCAAACCCCCTAAAGGGGGCTTCACAGGCGAATATATTTTCAACTATAGAACATAGTTTAGCACTACTTCACTTTTTACCGGGAACATTGTATATTTATTATGAATGAAATATGCCTTGGTCATATTATGCCTATTGTTTTCAATTGCCGCATCAGCGCAGCATTATCACAAATGCACTACTTATACTTATGAAGGCAACGACAGCTCGAATAAGCACCTGTATCAGAAACAATACTTTACTGACTTTGGGAGAATAACTAGAGAAGATGATTATAATAAACTGGACTATTCCGGTTCGAAATATGATACGCTGCCTTTTAGTTGGACGAAGTATTTTTATGAGAAGGACACTATTTTATGGATGTCCATTAAATATGAAATTCGATATGATAAAAGAAGCGTAATAGATTCGACTGTCACGAGGTTTCATTACAATACATCCGGACTTTTGTATAAGGATACCGCATTTAAACGAGGGCTAATAACTTTTAATTATTATGACGTTACATATGAATTCTTAGGCCGGGATACACTATCGAGTGAATATTTGTATGATCAACAAGGTCGTAAAATCGAAGAATTAACAAGATATATTGCAACCGACGGTAAATCTCCTAGGGGGTATAAAAACAGGCAAACTTGGTCATATACAGATGGTGATAAGACCATTACTAGTTATTCTTATCGTGCAGACATCAGCAAAGATAGTTTAGATCCTCAGCCAATACTTTCTTCCAAATCTGTCAATACTTATTTGGATAATAATTTGATAAATGAACGATTTTATTATTATTCTCCTAATCGTAGGTTTTGTGATTCCAATGAAAGCGTTTATACGTCTAATTACTATAGAGGAAAAATCGTTATTGAAAAAATGGATCATTATTGTTTTAATGATGGCATAAAGCGTTTGATTACAAGTAATAATGTTGAATACGGTTATTTTCCGGACAAGAGAAAAATAAAAGAAACTTACGACTATAATATTTCAGAGATTCCTGTTGAAATCACAATCTACATCTACGAATAACGCTACCTGTCCTCAGGCTCAACATCCCTATACTTCTTCTGCAATTCAGAAAGTATTTCGAGATCAACAGGTTTGTATATGATCTTATCTGTTGGGGGATTGTTAGTTAATTTTTCTTTTGGGCGTATGGGGCGTGGTACGAAGCCGCCGCCGCAATTAGGGCATACATTTTTCAATATGGTTCCTACACAGTCTTCGCAGAAGGTACATTCAAATGAGCAGATCATTGCCTCAACCGAACCGGGCGGCAGCGGTTTGTTACAATGCTCGCATACAGGGCGTAGTTCCAGCATATTATTCCTGAATTAAAATAACTGCGTATTTTCAAATTTGCACATTCTCAAATTTTCAAATTGACCGCACCATTTCCCACAGCACCACGCCTGCACTCACAGATATGTTCAATGAATGTTTGGCACCCCATTGCGGTATCTCTATACAGCCATCTGCAGTTTTCAGCACCTCATCATTTACACCGGTCACTTCATTGCCGAATACAAGCGCTACTTTTTCGTTATCCCAGTTTAGCTTATCCAGCATTATGCTGTTGTGCGCCTGCTCTACAGCCAGTATTTTGTATCCTGCCTCGCGCGCCTCTGTTACTGCGTCTATGGTAGATACAAAGTTCTTCCATTTTACGGTATCGGTGGCGCCAAGTGCTGTTTTATGAATATCGCGGTGAGGGGGACAGGGTGTATAGCCACACAGGTACAGGGCCTCTACGGCAAATGCATCGCATGTACGGAACACGGAACCTACATTGTGCATGCTGCGTACATCATCAAGTATTACTATTACAGGGTGTTTCTCTGTTTCCTGCATCTCTTCAGGACTTAATCGACCCAACTCTTCCATTGTCTTTCTCTGAACCACTATTGTATTTTAGATTTGCCCACCGATGTTTTCTATAAACGATAGGACTGATTGTTTACTTACTACTCATGACTTACGACTTACGACTACATCGTCGCCGTGTTAAGATCGGCAACATGCTTCTTAACCATATCGCCGTGCTTGCCTAATGGCATCGGGAAGCCTAAGCTAACCATCATGAGGTGCACATCATAACCGAGGAAGGGCTGTGCGTTATCCTTAGTGTAGTTAGGGTTTAAATAGTTACCCGGATAGTATTGCAGCTTAACAGATATCATGTTTTTCATGGCAAAGCCCGCAAATGCGTATGGCATTATGGCGGGAGTAGCGTTGCTGAACCACTCATTGTATTTTGTCTTCTGGTTCCTTATTACAAATGTTTTTTCTTTATAATTAATAGGAGCGTCGGCGCCTGCTCCGAAAAAGAAATAAGATCCCTTATCTGCCATGTTGCCAATTTTTATGCCTACAGGTACGCCAATATTGTATGTGCGACGTTTTACGGTAGCCCCGGCACTATTGTGTTCTATAAAGCCGATGTTCTTAACATCCGCACCGGTATATACCCCAAAATGCCTTGCCAGGTTGAAATTGAACGTAAAACCGAAATTGATAAGGTAGGAAAAACGTACAACCCCCATGCTGTTGGTTGTAGTGCCATAATAGCCTGTAGCGGGGTTAAATCCCTGTCCTGGCTTTTGTATGGTGGCCGTAGAAAAAATACCGGCATCGGTCGATGTACCTACGTAAAACTTACGGATAGGAGGCAACACTTTTTTCATGGAACCGGTATCGGTTGCAGGCGCTTTTGCCTGGGCCATGGAAGTAAATAAGTAGGAAATAAGCAGGAATTGTAAAAATAAAGTTCTTTTCATCTTAGAATAATGGGTTTTGATACATAGCCGACAGCCGGGCAAAGGTTATTATTTTTTCAAAGTTACAAAAATAACTGATGTGATAATTTATAGTTTAT
>CAIJNJ010000123.1 GCA_903821975.1 uncultured Bacteroidota bacterium | reverse complement strand
TGCTCATTCAGCACATCAAACATCTCCAGGAAAGACATTTCCGAAGAAATATCATTCACCTTGAACGTTTCAAAATGTCCCTTAAAATCTTTGCTTTTCTGCCTCCACACCTTTAGGTTGAGGTTCATTTTATAATGTTCCATATCTTTCAATTTGGCAATTTGGCAATTAGCCGATCACTGCGTTTTTAGCCTTACTTGTGGCAATTATTTTAGTAATGATCTTATCAATCTCTTTTAACAATATTTCTAAATGATCGCAATTTGGGTAACTACTCACACTTTTACAAACAGTCAACCAGTACTTCGTCTCTTCTACTTCTTTCGCTGCGATCTTAAATTTATGTATAAAGTCATTTTTGCTTTCAGCGTTTTGAGCCTCATGTACATTTGCACCTATTGATGTACCTGATCTCAACAACTGGTTTGCGATAACAAACCTTCTTTTTTCTTCAAGCAATTCAGCATAATTAACTACCTCAACCGAAAATTCAATTGTCTTCTTTAGAATTACGTTTTCCATTTGAAATAATTGTCAAATTGCCGAATTGTCAAATTGTCGAATTATTTATAACTCCTCGCACTAGGATGCACCACTTCATAATCAAGTGATTCTTTGTGCAGTTCATATTGACTATCTCCTTTGTATTCCCATGCGGCTACATACATATATTTTTCATCGTCGCGCAGTGCTTCCCCGTCCTCGGTCTGGTATTCCTCACGGAAGTGGCCGCCACAGCTTTCATTGCGGTTCAGTGCATCTATGCACATCAGCTCGCCTAGTTCTAAGAAGTCCGCTACCCTGCCCGCTTTGTCCAGTTCGGGGTTGAAACTTTTATCATCTCCGGGTATGCGCACATTGCTCCAGAATTCTTTGCGCAACGCTTTTATTTCTTCTATCGCTTCGGTCAGTCCTTTTGCGTTACGTCCCATACCGCACTTATCCCACATTATCTTACCAAGGCGCTTGTGGAAGCTCTCTACGCTCTCCTTGCCCTTTATGCTCATCAGGCGGCTGATGCGGTCAGCCACGTCTTTTTCAGCCTGCACAAATGCCGGGTGATCGGTTGGTATTGCCTTTGTGCGTATGTCGTCAGCGAGATTGTTACCTAAGGTATAAGGCACAACGAAGTAGCCATCAGCAAGGCCCTGCATCAGTGCGGATGCACCGAGGCGGTTAGCCCCATGGTCGCTGAAGTTAGCTTCACCCAAGGCATACAGGCCGGGCACATTCGTCATCAGTTCATAATCTACCCACAAGCCACCCATCGTATAGTGCACCGCAGGATATATGCGCATCGGCACCTGGTAAGGGTCTTCACCGGTGATCTTCGCATACATATCAAACAGGTTGCCGTATTTTTCTTTTACCACTTCTATGCCCATCTTGCGTATCGTCGCATCATCAGCATGGCCATTGCCTTGCTTGTGGGCCTCTACTTTCCCGTAACGCATGAACGCGGCAGAGAAATCAAGGTAAACCGCCATCTTCGAGGAACCTACACCATAACCGGCATCGCAGCGCTCCTTAGCAGCACGGCTGGCCACATCGCGTGGCACCAGGTTACCAAATGCAGGGTACCTTCTTTCCAGGTAGTAATCTCTTTCTTCTTCAGGTATATCTGTTGGTTTGCGGTTATCGCCCTTTGCTTTTGGCGCCCATATACGGCCATCATTACGCAGCGACTCAGACATCAGTGTCAGCTTCGACTGGTGGTCACCGCTCACGGGTATGCAGGTCGGGTGTATCTGCGTATAACATGGGTTACCGAAATAAGCACCTTGTTTATGTGCCTTCCATGCCGCGGTCACATTGCTGCCCATTGCGTTTGTGGAAAGATAAAATACGTTACCGTAACCGCCTGTGCATAACAGCACTGCATGGCCAAAGTGACGCTCTAATTCCCCTGTGATAAGGTTACGGGCTATGATGCCGCGCGCCCTGCCATCTATCTTCACTACTTCCAGCATCTCGTGGCGGGAATACATATCCACATTGCCCAGCGATATCTGGCGCTCCAGTCCCTGGTAGGCGCCTATCAGTAATTGTTGCCCTGTTTGTCCGGCAGCGTAAAACGTGCGCTGCACCTGTGTACCGCCAAACGAACGGTTACTGAGCAGGCCGCCATATTCACGTGCAAAAGGCACACCCTGTGCCACACATTGGTCTATGATGTTTGCGCTCACCTCTGCCAGGCGGTATACATTGCCTTCACGTGCACGGTAGTCACCACCTTTTATCGTATCGTAAAACAAACGGTAAGTGCTGTCGCCGTCATTCTGGTAATTCTTGGCGGCGTTGATACCACCCTGCGCAGCAATAGAGTGTGCACGGCGCGGGCTGTCCTGGAAGCAAAATGCTTTCACTTTATACCCCATCTCACCCAGCGATGCCGCTGCAGAAGCGCCGGCAAGACCTGTGCCTACCACTATTATCTCCAGCTGGCGCTTATTTGCAGGATTCACCAGCTTACAGGTGGACTTGTACGTTTTCCATTTGGAATCTAACGGACCGGAAGGTATTTTAGAATTAAGTGCCATATACTTGATACTGAGTTCTTGAAGCTTAATATTCTGATAACTCTTTTATTGACTTACAACTTACGACTTATGACTTACGACTTAATTAACCCAATTCATATAAAACGCGATGGGCATCAGGGCAAATACCAACGGTACTATTATTGAGAATGCCACGCCAATGCCTTTTATCATTCCTTTATATTTATGCGTGCCCATACCTAATGTCTGGAACGCGCTGTAAAAACCATGAAGCAGGTGCCAGCCCAGCGCTATGCAGCCGAGGATGTAAACGATAACTACCCATGTTGTCTGGAATTCTTCCTTCATCATATCATACAGGTGGAGCTCGCCGTGCCCCATGGTCATTGAAAGACGGTTAGGGCCCCAGAATTTTGAAAGGTGCAGTACCAGGAACAACAATATCAGCGTACCCAGCAGCGCCATAGAGCGGCTGTACCACGGGCTGGTTTTATTACCTGCGCTTACCGCATAGCCCACACTCCTGCGCGCTCTGTTCTTAGCCCACAGCAAAAGCCCCTGCACCGCATGCAGTATCAGGAAGGCAAACAAGCCGAGTTCCACGGTACGGATCACGAAGTTGGTACCCATAAAGTGGGCGGCTTCGTTAAATCTTACCCCACCGTCATTATAAAATATCTGGGCGTTGATGTAGCAGTGTACAAGAAGGAACAGGATAAGAAATAAACCCGTCAGGGACATTTGCAATTTCTTACCTATAGAAGTGCTGAACGATTGTTTCCAGTTCATAAGATCCGGCTGTATTTGAGAGTAATTTTTGAGTAATGCGGTGCAAAGATACTACGTGAATAATTAAAACCTAACAAAAGCGAAATCCCAAACAAGCTTTTACGCACAGTTTATTAACCAACATTCATATTATAGCATAAACATACGGAACTTTTTCAAAAAGGGCAAAATATCTCTGGGAAAGCCTGATTTTACTGAAAGAGACTTGGGCTTTGCCGGAAAATATCTTTTTGGAGGTC
>CAIJNJ010000122.1 GCA_903821975.1 uncultured Bacteroidota bacterium | reverse complement strand
GGCATGAAAGCTGGTAGTGGTGATATCGCCATACTCCAGCACAGATCGGCCTTTATAAGTTGTTCCAAAAGCATGCGCACCGTCATATATTACCTTCAGGTTGTGCTTTGCCGCTATCTTTTCTATCGCATCTATGTCGCAGGGATTACCAAAGACATGTGTGGCCAGTATCCCGGTTGTTTTATCGGTTATCGCAGCCTCTATTAGTTTCGGATCTATGTTAAGTGAGTGAGGGTCTATGTCCACAAATACCGGTTCACACCCTTCCCATATTATTGAGGAGGTAGTAGCCACAAAGCTGAATGGTGTGGTAATTATCTCTCCCGTAAGGCCCAGCGCTTTTATGGCTATCTGCAATGCTATGGTACCGTTAGAGAGGAATAAAAGATGGTTTATACCCAGGTACTCTTTCAGTTTTATTTCCAGCTCATTTACCAGCGGGCCGTTATTAGTAAGCCACACACGCTCCCATATCCCCTCTATATACTTTTCATACTCACCACGTGGCGGCAGAAAAGGTTTTGTAACGTAGATCATGATAAAATTATGTTAGTGTAAACGGCAAGCTTGGCCTTACAGCGCCGGGCCATTTCCCGAACCAGCTCCCTGTTCTTTGTTCATCAACTACTTCAAATGTAAGAATATTTTCAATGGCAAATACTACTGCGCTGGTGTCTTTAACAAAAAACAGTTTGATAGTATATATATCGTCATTCAGTAGCCTTCCGGGTATTTTCAGGGTACTGGAGTGTGGCCCCGGCTTTAGCTGGTGTGATGGTGTGGATACGTTGAATATACACAAACCGGCAGGCGTGTTCAGGAACAGGCTTATATTCAGCGCGCACTCCTTGTGCAGCACAAAGTCAAAGGTGATATCAATATCTGTCGCTACGCTGATAATGTCCGTTTCACTTGCCAGCCTTGGGTTTATACGGGCGCCCTTCATCCGCACATACTCATTGCCCGGTGCGGTGTTCTCATCGTCCCACTTCGCTTCTATACAATTTTTAACTTCCCTGCTCAGGTAGTTATTGATCACTTTTTCCGTGATCCCCACATCAGCTATGTGCCCTGATTTAAGATAGATGGCACTTTTACACAGGCTCTGTACCGCCTGCATATTATGGCTTACAAATATTATGGTGCGCCCATGGCTGGCCACATCGCTCATCTTGCCCAGGCATTTTTTCTGGAACTCGGCATCACCTACGGCAAGCACTTCGTCTACGATCAGTATTTCCGGCTCCAGGTGCGCGGCTACGCCAAAAGCAAGCCGAACATACATGCCCGAAGAATATCTTTTTACAGGGGTATCAATATATTTTTCTACGCCCGCAAAGTCTACGATCTCGTCAAACTTCCGCTGTATCTCTTTCTTCGTCATGCCCAGTATGGCGCCGTTAAGAAATATGTTTTCCCTTCCGGTAAGTTCCGGGTGAAAGCCGGTGCCTACTTCCAGCAGGGCAGCTATGCGTCCTTTCACTTTTATCTGGCCCGTTGTAGGACTCGTAACCCTCGATAAGAGCTTCAGTAAAGTCGATTTGCCTGCGCCGTTCTTACCGATGATGCCAATAGTGTCGCCCTTGTTTATTTCAAAATTGATATCGCGTAGTGCCCATGCATAGTCGCTCTCGGTCTTCTTTGTACGGTCATTCTCTTCCCCTATTTTTAAATAAGGGTCTTCCTTGCCACGTGCCAATGCCCACCAGCGTTTCAGGTCATGACTGAGCGTACCGGTGCCCACCTGGCCCAGCCGGTATAACTTCGATATGTTCTCAGCTTTTACAACTACCTCTTTGCTCATCAGTATAGGTTATACTGTATCAATAAACCGTTTTTCAACTTTATTAAATACCATGATCCCCGTTATCAGTAACACTAACGTAATCCCTGTGCTGTACAGCAGCCAGCTTGGAGAAAATGTGCCCTGCCCGAAGAAGCCATATTTGAACGCTTCAAATAACGACGTCAATGGGTTCAGCAGGAAAAAGATCTTTTTCTTGCCATGTACTTCCGACAACGGAATAATGACAGGGGTTATATACATGGCCAGTTGCACACCAAAACCAATTAAAAAGGTCAGGTCCCTGTACTTGGTAGTGAGCGATGTAATGATAATGCCGAAGCAAAAGCTAAGCAACACCATAATAAAAAGCCATATCGGGCTCAGGATCACATACCAGTTAGGCGATATCGCTTTGCTGATGAAAACGTAGTATAGCCATACGATAATAAATAAACTGAACTGGATCAGGAATTTCACAAGCCCGGAAACCACCTTGGATAATGGAAGAATGATTCGAGGGAAGTACACTTTACCAAAAACAGAAGCATTATCAGTAAATGTTTTGGAAGTGATGTTGAGTGTATCTGCAAAGTAGTTCCACAATGTGGTTCCCACCAGGTAAAACAAAATAGGCGGGGTAGCACCTGTTGGTATCTTGGCAATGCTGCTGAAGATAAGCAGGAACATTAGTGACGTAAGCATTGGCTGGATAATGAACCATATCGGGCCAAGAATGGTCTGCTTATATACTGTAATGATGTCTTTTTTAACGAACATCATTAACAGGTCCCGGTAATGCCACAACTCGTTAAGGTGAAAATCCAGGTATCCGCTACCAGAAGTAATTTTGATATCCCATGTATCTGTATCATTACTTTTAGTATGGTCAGTCATAAACTTCGTATGCTTTAACGTTTTTTAGAACGCACACTATTTTTTCTTGGATTTAGACTTGAACCAGGAAATAATCCCCTTTTTCTTATCATCTTCTACATAATACCCGCTACCAGCGCCGTAGCCATACCTATAGCCGTAACCATACCCGTAGCCATACCCATAGCCGTAACCATACCCGTAGCCATAGCCATAACCTTCTTCATAGCCATAACCATAAGCAAAGCCCCTGTTTGCCACAACATCATTTAAGATCAGGTTCAGCTTGGTTATCCTGCCGCTATAGAACAGTTCGTTCGGTATATTTATTTGTTGCTTGTACGAATAAGCCTGCCTTACAATATACAAAGCGGTATCGGCATATTTGTTAAGCAATTGCGCATCCGTAACCAGTCCCACCGGGGAGGTATCAACCACTATATAATCAAAATTTTCGCGCAGGTACTGGAACAATTCCTCGCAGCGGGGCAGCAGTAAAAGCTCCGATGGATTTGGTGGTATCGGCCCTGACGGGATAATAAATAAATTGTTCTCAACACCCGATGGAACAATTATTTCATCCAGTGTAGCCTTGCCTATCGAATAATTGGAGAAACCGATATTATTATCAATGCTAAGCATCTTAGATATCTTGGGTTTGCGAAGATCTAACTCGATAAGCACAACCTTTTTACCCGACATCGCAAGCGTAATGGACAGATTAACAGCAATGAACGATTTGCCTTCTCCGCTCATACTGGAAGTGATCATGATCACCTTCTCTTTTTTATCGGTCAGCAGGTACTGCAGATTGGTGCGTAAAGCACGGAATTGTTCAGAAATAATAGTGCGGCTGTTCTTCACAATAGCAAATCCGCTACCTGTTTTATTATTCCCTATCTCGCCTATTACCGGGATAGTTGTAAGCTTTAAAATGTCAGATTTGTTGATGATCTTGATATTCAATGTCCTGCGCAGTACGATAAGGCCAAATGGTATCAATGTGCCAAAAAGGAAAGACATCATTAATACCTTGGAGCGAACCGGCGCCAATACACCTGATGATATTGCCGGATCTATTACAATTGCATCTGCTACTGTCGATGACTTTTCGATTTCTGTTTCTTCTCGTTTTTGCAGCAGGAAAACGTAGAGCTGCTCCAGGATGGATTGCCTGCGTGAAAATTCAAGGTAGATTTTATCTACAGTAGGTACCTCTTGTATTTTTCCGTTAATGATTGTTTCTTCCTTTCTGAGCTTGGTTACGGTACGTTGTAGCTCATCCTTTGACGAAGCGAGGGCATCAATGATCTGTTGCTTTACGTCTGTTTTCTGTTTTATCAGGTTCCTCGTGATAGGGTTATTAGCGGTATTCACGATCATACTGTTATCAATATTTTCCGTCAGCAGGTTATATTTCTGCATCAGGCTGGCAAGCCCGGGATTTGTTAGCAGTGAAGCCGGCAAGGTCACAGGCTTGTCTCCTTTTTTCAGTATATAATCGCTTATCGCGGTTGTTAACTCCAGTTCCAGTTCTGCAGCCTCCCTTTTTTCTGATTTAGCTGAGTTGGCAGAAACAAGCTGTGCAGATTGAGATTTCATATCTGCTATATTGTAAACCTGCTTAAATCGCTCTATTTTACTCTCTTCATCATTTAGTTCTACTCCCAGCGTTGCTACTCTGCTATCTATAAAGCTGATCGTACTATCTGCGATCCTTGTCCTGTCGGATACGTTCTTGTTTTTATACACTTCCATCAGTGTATTGATCATATCGATCCCCCTTTGAGGTAATGCATCCACCTTTGAAATGTACATGCAGCTCGTAGCCTTATTAAATATGGCAAGACTGATGGAACCTACGTAATTGCTGGCGGCCTCCATCAACGTAAAGACATTGACCGTATATGTTTGTTTGGAAGGGTCAAAAACACTTGTTTTTTTCATTACAAATGTCCGGTTATCTATTTTTATAGTATCATCCCACTTTGCCTTTACAGTCTTGCCGCTTGCAGATGCCAGCGTGTAATTATCTGATCCTGAAATAAACACCTTACCGCTAAAATCATAGTCGAAAGTATCCGCTACTATAAGATCAAAAGGCCTGGTCTCATATAACTCTGTTTCTTTGAACCTGCCTTCGATGAAATAATTCACGTTTAAGTGCAGTTTCTTGATGATCATTATCATCGTTGTACGGCTCTTTAATATTTCTATCTCATTATCGATGTTAATTTTATTCCCGTTAAGTTTTAATGCTTCCAATACATCCGCCGATGGGCCGCCTTTTTTGGAATCATTGATCAGGAATTCACCTTTAGATAAATAGGTTGGAACAGTGTATCTCAGGTAAAGGTTGCCTATGATCAATGCTATTATGATGCTCGACAATAGCCAAGGCCATATAGCCAGGATAGTTGTAAGCAGCCATTTAATATTATAATTACCGTTTTGCCCGCCTTCTACTGCTTTAGGCTTGTTATCGATCTCAATTGGCGGGGTGTTACCTTTCATTCAATAAATAATTTATTATTTAATAACCTTAAAGGCAACCAGGAAAGATGCCAGAGAGATTAAAACTGAAAAATATCCAAAGTATAGATTTAGCGAGTTATTATTTCCTTCTATTTTCGTGCGGCTCGGTTCTACATAGATCAGGTCACGCTGTTTTAAATAGAAATAAGGAGAATTATAAATTGAACTCTTCGTAAGGTCAAAACGCACATACTTTTTGGTATCACCATCTGTTCTTACTAACAATACATTATCATGCCTTGCCGTAAGATTAAGATCACCTGATAGCGCTATCGCATCTATGATACTGATCTTTTCACTTGCTGATGTAATGGTACCCGGTTTTGAGACGTCTCCCAGTACGGCAATGTCAAAATTGGCAATCCTCACATTTACTACAGGGCTGTTCCAGAATTCTTTTGCTCTTTGTTTAATAACTTCCCGGGCTTCGGTTGTGGTCAGTCCGGCTACTTTCACAAAACCAATAAGGGTAAGCTCGATGTATCCGTTCTTGTCAACAAGATTGCCGTTTAATTCATTAAATGATCCTGAAAAGCCGGTAGTTATAGGTGTACTTGATGCGCTTTGTGCTATAGTCTGTATAGAAATGGCTAAAACGTCGTTTGTTTCAATTTTAGGGTCCACAAAGGGTGTCATTATGCCAGCTATCGGCCTGGCAACTGATGTATTTGCGGAATCGGTCTCTAAATCATTAAAATATACCCTTCTTGGCCCGACGCATGAACTCGTAAATGTATATGCAAAGAGTAGCAATAAAAGAACAAAGCTATAACCGCTTTGTCTGTTTAATTTATACATTCTCATAAATTTCACCAAAAATAGCTTAAATAACGATAAAAATGAAAAATACAGAAATGCATATTCATGAATTTTCAAGGCTACAGAGCTGCTTTAAATATGCCGCTTCGGGTCGTTGGGCAAAACAGGGTATTTACAGGCGCGCGTCTACCATTTTTTTATCGAGACATCCCTTTACATCGTATATGATGCCGCCTTTTTTCACCCGTTTTCTCCAATCTATATCTAAGAAGTCTTTATGTGCTACTGCAAGGATCATTGAATCAAAAAGGCCGTTTTCAGGGAGAGTGGTAATAATATCAATACCATATTCATGATCCACGTCTTTTGCATTTGCCCACGGATCATAAATAGTTAATTTTATATCATAAGATATCAGCTCCCTAACTATGTCCACTACTCTTGTGTTTCTTACATCAGGGCAGTTTTCTTTAAATGTGATACCCAATAATAGCAGGTTTGCACCTTTTATTGTAATATCATTTTTTATCATCAGTTTCACGATCTCTCCAGCTATGTATTTGCCCATACCGTCATTAAGCCTGCGGCCTGCCAGTATTATCTCGGGATGGTAGCCCGCTTGCTGGGCTTTTTGCGCCAGGTAGTAAGGATCAACGCCTATGCAATGACCGCCCACAAGGCCGGGTTTGAATGGAAGAAAATTCCACTTGGTTGCTGATGCTTCTAATACCTGGTGGGTGTCTATGCCCAGCCGGTTAAAGATCATTGCCAGTTCGTTCACAAAGGCTATATTGATATCACGTTGCGAGTTTTCTATCACTTTGGCAGCCTCGGCCACTTTAATACTTGCAGCTTTGTGGGTGCCTGCTGTAATGATCGATCGGTATAGGTCATCTACCTTATCTGCGATCTCTGGTGTAGAGCCCGAGGTGATCTTCTTTATTTTGGATACGGTATGTTGCTTATCACCGGGGTTTATGCGCTCCGGGGAATAACCACAATAGAAATCAACATTAAATTTCAGGCCCGATATCCGCTCCAGCACCGGTACACATTCATCTTCTGTAGCTCCGGGAAAAACTGTAGATTCATAAATAACGATATCACCTTTCTTAAGCACTTTGCCTACCGTTTCGCTCGCCTTGTATAGTGGGACCAGGTCTGGCCGGTTATTCCTATCCACAGGGGTGGGTACCGTTATGATATAGACATTGCATTTGCTGATGTCACTGATATTACCTGAACAATACAATCCTTTACCGTTCATATCAGGCGCATGATTAAGTATCACTTGTTTTAATAGCGATTCATCTACTTCTAACGTAAAATCATGACATTTTTGAAGCTCGTCTATTCGTTTCCGGTTAATATCAAATCCCACAACAGGGTAGTACTTACTGAATTCTGCAGCAAGGGGTAGACCTACATATCCTAGTCCGATAACTCCTATACAATACGATGATTTTTCCATGAATTAATGACTGTTTATCTTATATATTGCTGCAATGTTATTGATCTTAAATAAAAGTATAGATCGCAAAAATATACTTTTCCCTCATTTCCATCCGGAAAGATCAAAAGCATAACCTTGAATTTAAGAAAGGGTATCCGGCAAACTTGTGGTAATCTTTTGTACCAGCCATCATTTTCAGTGTATTCGCATGTTTTTCGTGGTGCATATCACTGCCGCAATAATCATACATGCCTCTTTGCATTAACTGGTCGGCGATCATTTTTATATTTTGTCCATAATAACCGGAAATGGAAAGCATGTTCAATTGTAGCAGGCACCCTTTTTCTTTCAGGTCACGGTATAAATTAATATCGCGGTGAAAAAATAAATAACGTTCGGGATGGGCAATAATAGGCTTGTATCCTGAAGCGATCATCCTGAATAGCACATCATGCAGTATTGGCGTTTCATACAGCATAGAGAACTCTACCAGTACCTCGTTCTGATGAACTGTCAGTAGCGGTTCCTGCTTATCCAGTAAGGAAACAAAGTATTCGTCAATGTAATACTCGGCAGCTGCCTTTATGGATATATCTATCTCCCTTTCCTTAAGTGCTTCCTGAACTTGCTTTAACCCGTTCTGTATAGTTTCTGTGGTATTCGGGTAATAATCTATCATTACATGTGGCGTGGTGATAATGGTCCTGTATCCCATGTCTTTCATCGCACGCAGCAATGTAATACTGTCTTCAATGGTTTTGGCGCCATCGTCTATGCCCGGTATGAAATGAGAATGCATATCTGCGCCTAAAAATCCCCAGTTGGCATTTTCAGGTGCAGGCAGATCATACTCTGCATTACTTTCCTGCTTTTTTCGATTAAATAACCTTGAAAACATATGGCAAGATAAAGAAAAAAATAACCCCAGCCCCTATTCAGGCTTTCCTGGCATATGGAAACAAAAAAGAGAAAGAAAAAGCTAAACAATGCCAAACTGCTGAAAATGTATTCACAAAGAACTCCCCTTTAGGGGTCGGGGGTATTATACTGCGAAACTCTCGCCGCATCCGCAACTGCGGCTGGCATTGGGGTTGCTGAAGTGGAAACCCTTGCCGTTAAGGCCATCTGAAAAATCAAGGGTGGTATCGCACAGGTAAAGAAAACTCTTCAGGTCGGTTACCAGTTTCACGCCCTGGTCCTCAAATATCTGGTCTTTGGGCTGTGTCTCGTTATCAAAATCAAGCTTATACGACAGGCCGGAACAGCCACCACCCACCACACTCACACGAAGGAAATAGTCGTCAGTAAGGCCGGAATCCTGCCTTAGCTTCATGACTTTTTCCTTCTCTTTATCACTTACGTATATCATTGTTATTATCTTTTCAGTCT
>CAIJNJ010000121.1 GCA_903821975.1 uncultured Bacteroidota bacterium | reverse complement strand
AGCCCAAGTCTCTTTCAGTAAAATCAGGCTTTCCCAGAGATATTTTGCCCTTTTTGAAAAAGTTCCGTATGTTTATGTTCCGTAACCTTTAAAGCATAAGGATCACCCCCCTAAACATCACACAACAAATTTTTTAATATTATCTGATTTTGGGGCTTTTATTGTTCAGACCCATTACATTGTTTTAATTTATATTAATATTTGAGCGATATAAATAAAAGTTAAAAATTTGTTCACTAATACTTAAAAATGCCTTAATTTCGAAAATCCATACTTTTTTATAACCATTTATACTAAACAAAAAACGATGAAAAAGATTTTACTCACAATGGTGGCTGCTATCAGTATGGCGGCTACTGCCAGTGCCCAGCTTACCGAGGGTAGCGTATTCCCTTATCCCGGTGGCACAACAGGCCGTCTTACAGCGGTTAATGCTCCTTTCGCCGGTAACCATTATAACCTTGACAGTCTCAGTGATGCAGGTTATACTATCTTCCTTGACATTTTTGCGACATGGTGTCCTCCTTGCTGGGCTTACCATAACAGCGGAGCTCTTGATTCTTTGTGGGCACAGCACGGCCCTGCAGGTGCGCCAGGTGTAGATGCAACAACTACAAATGACGTATTTGTAATGATGATCCAGGGTGAACCAACAAGTATGCTTGCTGAGTTATATGCCAACACAGCCGGTGGTGCGATCGTTACTACAGGCGAATCTGATTTAGCTCATGATTGCCAGGGCAACTGGACTTTGGGTCTTCTGCCGATAGTAGATGATACCAATTCTACAGATGCTACGTACAGCACCAATGCTCTTGACGGAGATCTGCATATAGCATACTTCCCTACTGTATACATGATATGCCGCGATCACCTGGTACATGTAATGTCTCAGCCTACAACTGCCGTAGCATATGCTGCTGCACAGTCAACATGTCCAACTACACCTCCTGCAACCGGTGCTAACGTGGATGCCAAGGCTTCTACTTACGCTGGCTCAGGTTACTTCGTTTGTAATGCTGCTCCTTCTGTAACATTCCAGAACTACAGTACTACAACCAGCATCACTTCAGCAACCGTTACTGTAACAGACGCCACAGGTGCAACAGTGGCTACTGTGCCATGGAGCGGTTCTCTTGCTCCTTATGCACTGGCAAACGTTAGTGTTCCTTCATTCGCAGGAACTTCTTTCGGTGGTTACAAATACAATGTTGCCGTTACCGGTGATATCACTCCTGCCAACAACATAAGCATAGATTCGGTTTTCAAAGTATACACTGCATCTAATGCCGGCACTGTTCCTTTCACAGACAACCTGATGGGCGCTATCACTTACAAATATGATTTCCCAAGTGATGGTTCTATCGGCCTGCCAAACCCAGCCTGGGGTGGTTGCCCTGATCCAAGCGGCACTACTACCAACAAATACCTTCTGTTTGATTATTACGATTTCTCTGCAGGTACAGGTATTTTCGACTTCGTAGTAGGTAACTTTAATACTACCGGGCTTGCTACAACTTTCAAATTTGACGAAGCATACCAGATATATTCTTCTAGCAATGTAGACGCTATGGCTGTTAAAGTATCTGATGACTGTGGTGCTACATGGAACACAGTTTGGAGTGCAAGCGGTTCTTCTCTTGCAAGCATCACCGGCACAAACACTACCGGTTATGTTCCTTCAGCTTCATCCGACTGGGCGCTCAGAACAGTATCTATCCCATCTACATACAGTGGCGCTAACATGATGCTTAAATTCACCGGTACATCCGGTTATGGTAACTATGCATGGGTTACTGACCTTGACCTGACAGGCGTTCCTACATCTGTAGCACAGGTTAATACTACTGATTTCATCAGCGTTACACCAAACCCAGCTAAAGATGTTGCTAATGTAAATATCACTGTAAACGAACCAACTACTGTTATGGTACAGGTTTATGACGCAGTAGGCCGTATAGTAAATACAGTTAGCCAGGACCTCGCTACAGGAGACCAGAAGATCTCGATCTCTACTGCTGACCTTGCTACCGGTCTTTACTATGTGAAGATCTCTGCAGGTACTAACGTAACTACTAAACAATTGTCTGTAGTTAAATAATTTATAATTTGACTTGATTAAAAAAGGGGGCAATCAGCCCCCTTTTTTAATATATTTTTAGCAAAATCCACATACGAAAACCAGATATTTTATTTGGCGACATTTAAAATAATAATTACCTTGCAGTAGCAAATAGTGTCAAAGATGAAGAAGATTTTACTTTTTATTGTGTGCGCATGTGGTTTACTATCAAGCATTGATGTGAAAGCACAAGCAACTTTTACTACTCAAGCCGATACAGTTTATTTGTCCATTACTACCGGAGCAACTGTACCTGATTATATAACTAATATTACCGGCAGCGCTTTGAACCTTAAGTGGCATGTTAGCGCTACAAACTTTCCAGCTGACTGGACAGATAGTGTTGCATTAGGTATTTGCGACAACTCTTTTTGCCGCCAAAATGGTGGCGGCCAGCTATGGAATGGCACCACCGGATCAGTATTTCCGGCTACTTATGGCGCCAACAGCACCGATGATAGCATCGGTGACTTTCACCTCGCGCTTAATTTTGCAAGCGCAACCAGCACCGGTTCGCACTACTTAAATGTATTTGTACAGGATTTCACAAGCGGGATAGGTGGCTATTCGAAGACGATGACTTTTATCATTAATAAAGTACCTGCAGCGGTTACTAACATAAACAATTCTGAAAACAATATCGTTTTATACCCTAACCCGGCACATGATGAAGTGAACGTAGTATATGACCAGGGTGCAGATGTTAAAAACATTGCTGTATACAATATCATTGGTAAAGTACTGGCTGTGTATAAAGTAACCAATAACACCAGCGCTAACCTCAACCTCGAAAATATACCTTCAGGTATTTATTTCGTGCGTCTTATCAACTCACACGGAGATGTGGTAGTAACAAGGAAATTTACAAAACAGTAAAACATCGTTATCTGAAAATATTAAGGGGCTTATAGCCCCTTTTTTTATTCGAAATACCTGATCACACATTCTTTTAACATCCGCTCCTGCTCGCTGATGCCCTTTACAGGCACCTGCTCTATGTCTTTAAAATGCGGCCATCCGTCCTCATCCCTGCCCATTAACTCATAATAGCCAAGCTGACTTAATAACGTACACACGGCAATGTGCATCAGGTCCTGTTTCTGCTCTTTTGAGAATTTCTTTCTCGGCAAACGGCCAAGTTCATTCACGCCTATAAGAAATAAGATACCCTCCATATCCGGGATCTTGCCAAACCGCTCCTTAAGCAGAAACTCCGTATCTATCCACCTCTGTTCAAAATTTTCCATAAAACGCGAAAATAAACTATTCCCAACACTGTTTAATTGGCTATTTGCCAAATTGTGGAATTTAGCCCCTAACTTCCATTTTTAAAAAAAGTTAAAACTATACATCCGCTGTTTATTTTTAACCCACACGCTTTATTTTTGAAGCCTGAAACTCATTATTTACTTTTCATTTTTGAATTAGTATGGAAATATCTTCATCTGTCGACATTCGCGAACTGAACGAACGCATACATCAGCAAAGCGCTTTTATTGAGCTGCTGAATATGGAGCTGAACAAGGCGGTGGTAGGCCAGAAGCACATGGTGGAACGCCTGATGATCGGGTTACTGGCAAATGGCCATGTATTGCTGGAAGGCGTGCCCGGCCTCGCTAAGACACTCGCAATTAAATCGCTGGCATCTGCTATACACGCACGCTTTGCCCGCATACAGTTTACCCCCGACCTGCTGCCTGCCGATGTACTGGGTACTATGGTGTATAACCCGCAGGCGCATGAATTTGCGGTACGCAAAGGACCGATATTCGCTAACTTTATACTGGCGGATGAAATAAACCGCGCCCCTGCAAAAGTGCAGAGCGCACTGCTGGAAGCAATGCAGGAACGCCAGGTAACCATAGGTGATAACACTTATAAGCTGGAAGAACCATTCCTCGTTCTTGCCACACAAAACCCGATAGAACAGGAAGGTACTTATGAACTACCTGAAGCACAGGTAGACCGCTTTATGCTGAAGATAGTAATCACCTACCCTAAAAAGGAAGAGGAGCGCCAGATCATACGCACCAACCTGAACCCCGGCGGTATGACCAAAATAAACCCCGTGGTAAGCGTAGATGATATTATGCGTGCACGCCACCTGGTGCGTGAAGTGTATATGGATGAAAAGATAGAACAGTACATACTGGATATTGTTTTTGCCACACGCTTCCCCGAGGAATACAAGCTTGCCAAGCTGAAGCCACTGATCACTTACGGCGGCTCTCCACGTGCCAGCATAAACCTTGCATTAGCAGCTAAAGCATATGCATTTATAAAACGCAGGGGCTATGTGATACCGGAAGATGTGCGCGCCGTATGTCATGATGTAATGCGCCACCGCATAGGTATCAGCTACGAAGCAGAAGCAGAGAATGTAACCAGCGAACAAATACTTAATGAGATACTGAATGTGGTAGAAGTGCCTTAAAAAATAAAAAGGTAAAAATGGAAAGTAAAAAGGTGTCCATTGGATGCCTTTTTTGCTTTCTGTAGCCAACTATGCAGGTAAGCTTATCTCAAATATTGAACCTGATGGTTTATTGTCCTTGATAACAATGCGGCCCTTGTGCTGTTGCACTATTTTGTTGGTGAGATACAGGCCAAGGCCGGTGCCCTTGGTTTTGCGGCTTTCTTCGTTGCCTATGCGATAAAACTTATTGAATACATTTTTCTTTTCACTGTCGGGTATTCCTGCGCCTTCGTCTGTTATGCGCAACAAAATATTGTTCTGTGCAGTGGTCAATGCAATGCTTATGGGTTTATCTTCCGGGGTATATTTTACCGCATTTTCCAGCAGATTGCTTACAACCATCTGCAGCATCATCTTATCGCCCGTTATGCGGCAATCAGGCACAATATCTTCATCAAACCTGCGCGAGTAGCGGCTTGCATATTCATCCACCGCATCTTCTACCACATCAGATAAACTGAAAGTTTCAGTGGCCGGCCGGTATTGTCGCCCTTCTATCTGCGAGGCAAAGAGCATATTATTACAAAGGTCATTCAGCCTGTTTGATTCCTTGATGCACCGCTCCAGCAATTGTTTCCTTTTCTCTTCATCAAGCTGGTGTTTTTCCAGTGTCTGCAGGTTCAGTTTCATTGCAGCAAGCGGCGACTTGAGCTCATGTGTTACAGACAGCATAAAATTACTTTGCTGCCTCGATAACCTTATGCGCCGGTGAAATGATGTGTAAACCACCGCGGCACCTATCAATATCACAATTAGAAAGGTTGCGCCCTCGCCTGTATATTGTGTAGTACGCAGGGAAAGTTCACGCTTGAGCTTTGAAAGTTCTTTATTGTAGGTATATGGATCGCGCAGGCTGTCTACCCGGCTTTGGAGTGTGATCACCTCTTGTGCATAGATACGCCCGCTTTGCTTTTGCAGGCTCAGGCCCCAAAACACTATAGCCGCTATAATGTATGTGAGTAAGAGCAGGTGTACCGAGGTGAAGAAGCGCATTGCTTAATTTGAAAATTTGAAAATGTGCAGATTTGAAAATGCTTCCATATCCAATATGTGGTTGTTATCACTTACGGCTTACAGGTCCTTTTTCCAGCCTCAGGCCCACGTGCAGGATCTCCGGCAGCGGATTGATACGCATGTTCTGCTCCATAGATATTTCGTAAGTGCCTGCTTTATTAAATTTGATAGAATCTCCCAGGTCTATAGGCATGCGCTGCTCCCATATTTCGCCCATACCACGACCCAGCCATTTACCGGTCGCTTCGGCAAGTGGCACATTGATACGTTCTTTTTTAACAATGCTGTCGCCGGGTGCCTTTATGTATAACCATACCCACAAATTGTTGTAAGGATACGCCTGCGTATGCTGTATCAGAAAGTATGCTTTGTAGGTGGAAACAGTGTCCTTAATATCTATGGTAAAAGAAGGCTTGAAATTGTATGACCACGCATTTTGCGGCACCACTTCTTCTTTCTGGTAATATGGCGCAGGAAGGCAACCGGTCAGGTAAAGAGTAAAAAGTAAAAAGTAAAAAAGGCGGATTTTATTGCTCATATATAAACCTCGATATCCTGTTTCGGTTGCTGCAAAATTACGTTAATAAGTAATCCTTACGTTTGGGATCTATAAGATATTCAATATCTGCTCCTTCGCCTTCTCCAGTTCGTCTTTCATGTT
This sequence comes from uncultured Bacteroidota bacterium, assembly GCA_903821975.1. Lineage (GTDB taxonomy): Bacteria > Bacteroidota > Bacteroidia > Chitinophagales > Chitinophagaceae > Nemorincola. Next base: position 3,791 of record CAIJNJ010000121.1, on the reverse strand, counting down.
TATCACTATCTGCTGTATCTCTGCATGATTAGCTTTAGATCCGAGGGTATTTATTTCCCTGCCTATCTCCTGCAGTATAAAGTTCAGTTTCCTGCCTATGGCATTATCGTTCTCTTTCACGGTGCTGTTAAAGTAATCGCAGTGCTGCTTCAGACGAATTTTCTCTTCAGAAAAATCCATACGCTCCAGGTAGTAGATCATCTCCTGCTCAAAACGGTTCGGGTCTATTTTTTCTTTGCCTGCCATGTCCTCCAGCCACTGGTTGATGCGGGCACGGACACGCTCTATTCTTTCCGGCTCCAGCGGAATTATCTTTTCATGCAGTTTCTCTATGTTGTTTATACGCAGACTTATATCTTTCAGCATAGCCTCACCTTCGTGCAGGCGGTGCTCCATAAGGTCCTTCGCGGCCAGTTCTATTACTTCTTTCACATGCTGCCACTCACTCTCTGGTAGCACATCTGTATCAGGCACAACAACCTCGGGCATGCGCATGAGCGTAGAGATGATGTTATCCTGCGGCAAGCCCGTTTGCTCAGCTATCTGCTTCATTCCCTGGTAATAAAAAAGGGCAAGGTCTGTATTTATGACCATCGGTTTTGAAGCCCCTCCCTGCCGCACACTTACGGTAATATCTATTGTACCGCGCTGCAGCATATTATTAAGCAGGTTACGTATATCCAGCTCGTAAGCGCGCAGAATAGGCGGCAACTTGGTGTTGATGTCAAACTGTTTACCATTAAGGGCTTTTATCTCCGCCACTACCTGCCTGCCATTTACCACAGCCTCTGCCCTGCCGAAGCCCGTCATTGAATATAACATATCTTATTCCTTTGTTGCAAAAGAAAACAAACGTTTCTCAATAAAAAAACTTACACACCGTTTTTATCGAAAAACATCGTAAAATCGTCTTAAAAGTCCTTAAAGTTCGTAAATGAGCGGGTTAATTAGTTATTTTTGTTTCTACTAACCGTTTATTCATGCGCATTTGCTGTTTCCTTTTATGTCTCCTGTTGTCTGTAACTGCCATTGCCCAGCAAAAGCAGGTACAGTACACAATGACCAAGGAACAACTGGAGGCAGAGCGCAAGAAGATACAGGATGCCATCAATGAAACACAGCAACAACTGGATGCTGTAAAAAACGATAAGAAGGCAACAATGAGCCAGCTCCGCGCCCTGCAAAATAAACTTGCCGAACGCCAACGTCTTATAGGTAACATAAACCAGCAACTTGATGATATAGATAATACCATCCGGTCATCATCAAAGGAAGTGGGCTCGCTTAAGCAAAAACTGGAACAGCTTAAAGTCCGATATGCGCAGTCTATCCGTTATTCTTACGAAACGCGCAGCTCGTATGATATGCTGGCGTTCCTGTTTTCATCCAATAGCTTTAATGATGCCATGCGGCGCATGAAATACCTGAAAAAATTCAGGGAATTCCGCAAGCAGCAGGTGGAACAAATACGCATAACGCAAAACCAGCTGCAACATAAAATAGGCGTGCTTAACGCAGAGAAGGCACAGAAAGATGAACTGCTCACTACACAGGTGCAGCAATCACAAACATTGAAGCAGGAAACAGAGCAACAAAATGAGGTAATAAAAGAATTGAAAGGAAAAGAAAGCCAGTTATTAAAAGAGATCGAAGCCAACAGGAAAAAGAATGCCAACGTTAACAGGGCTATAAATAACATTATTGAAAGGGAAATTCAAAAAGCCGAAGAGGAAGAGAAACGGAAAGCGACCCTTGCGACCAAGACAAACCCGGTTGTGAAACCAACCAAAACAGGTACAGAAACCAAGACCGATAATGCAACACCGACGGCTAACAGAAGAACTCCCGCTGCGCCGGCACAGCCACTTTTGTCGACGCCCGATGACGTTGAATTATCTGCTAATTTTGAAAGCAACAGGGGTAAATTGTACTGGCCGGTAGAAAAGGGATATATATCCGATCACTTTGGCGTTCACCCGCATCCTGTAGAGCACCAGGTAATGATCGACCAGGGCGGAATTGATATTCAAACCGCGCCGGGTGCTACTGCGCGGTCTGTATTTGAAGGTGTTGTAACGAGTGTCTTTGTTTTGTCAGGCGATAACGAATCAGTTGTGATAAAGCATGCGAATTATTTTACGGTTTATAACAATCTGACAAACGTGCTTGTGAAAAAAGACCAGGTAGTTAGTGTTAAACAACCATTAGGCACAGTTGTAAGTAATGAAGAAGGTATACCGACATTGAATTTCCAGATATGGAAAGCCGGTAGTAAAAAAGGGTCTACAAAACTTAACCCCGAACAATGGATCGGTAAGGCTCATTAGAACACTTTACATAATTTAAAACGGGTTTCTGTCTTACAACAGAAACCCGTTTTCTTTATAAGCGTTTTCTTTCTTAAACCTTCACACTGTCCGGTGTAACTACCGGTATACCTTTTTCGCCCTTCATCTTAGCAAAGCCGCCAAGTACGTTACGGAGATTGTGATATCCTTCGCGTTTCAGTAATGATGCAGCTATCACAGACCGGTAACCGCCGGCACAATGAATGTACAGGTTATTGGTATCATCTATCATAGCTATGTTCGCAGGGTCGGCCATTGTATCCAGCGGCACGTTCACTGCACCCTTCACATGAGCCGTATCAAACTCACCGGGTTTGCGCACATCTATTATCTCCATCAGGTTGTCGTGCGGAATATCCATTGCCAATTCATCGGGCTCTATATCTATGATCAGATCTATTTCCTCGCCGGCATTTTTCCATGCTTCGTAACCGCCATCCAAATACCCCTGTATATTATCTATACCCACGCGAGCGAGGCGGGTAATGCTTTCTTTTTCTTTACCTGTTTCGGTAACTAATACCAGCGGTTGTTTATTAGGTATCAAAGTACCGGCCCATTCTGCGTACCGCCCGTCAAGCCCTATGCTTATAGATCCGCGTACAAAGCCGCTGGTAAACACAGATGCAGGTCGAGTGTCCAGTATCCATGCCCCGTCCTTTTCTTTTTGTTTGAACTGTGCTATGCCTAATGCCTGCAGCCCGTTATGATACACTTCATCCAGGCTTTCGTATCCTTCTTTATTTATCCGAGCATTCACGGGGAAGTAGGATGGTGGGGCATTCAGCCCGGTGGTTACCGCCTTAATGAAATCTTCCTTCGTCATGTCCTTAAGCGCATAGTTAGTAGCCTTCTGTGCACCTATGGTGCTGAAGGTTTCCGGTCCCAGACTTTTACCACACGATGAGCCCGGCCCATGAGCGGGATATACTATTATGTTGTCGTTGAGTGGTTTTATTTTGTTTTGCAGCGTTTCATACATCATCCCTGCAAGCTCTTCTTTACTGAGGTCGCCGCTAAACAGGTCAGGACGGCCTACGTCTCCCACAAAAAGTGTATCACCGGTAAACACACAATATGGCGCACCTGCTTCATCGTGCAAAAGGTAGCAAGTGCTTTCCAGTGTATGGCCGGGTGTATGGATGGCTTTTATTTTCAGCTTACCCACCATAAACTCCTCACCATCCTTCGCCATGTGTATCGGAAATGATGCAACGGTATCAGGTCCATAAACTATTGGCGCGCCTGTTTTCTGCGCCAGTTCTATATGACCGCTCACAAAATCGGCATGAAAGTGCGTCTCAAAAATGTATTTGATCTTTACACCCCGCTCCTTTGCCATTTCCAGGTAGGTATCCACGTCCCTCAACGGGTCTATTACTGCAGCTTCACCTTCACTGGTGATAAAATACGCCGCCTCACTGAGACAGCTGGTATATAATT
>CAIJNJ010000120.1 GCA_903821975.1 uncultured Bacteroidota bacterium | reverse complement strand
CGTGGTCATGAATAGCGAACAATGTATTCGTTCTATTGAACTGGCTATTGAAAGGTGCCTCCTTTCCAACACCAACCTTGAATTAAAAGAGGTTTATGTAGGGATAGCGGGGCAGCACATCAAGAGTCTCCAGACACGTGGAGACCGGGTGCGTTCAAACTCGGATACCGAGATCAGCCAGGATGATATAGACATGCTGGTGCGTGACCAAAACAAAACTTATATTCCTGCAGGGGACCAGATCATAGATATTGTTCCGCAGGATTTTACAGTGGACAATACTTCTTATGTGCTTGACCCGATCGGGATGAGTGGCATTAAGATAGGCGCCAACTTCCACATCATTACGGGCGACCGTAATGCCATACGCAACATAAAGCGCTGCGTAGATAAGTCAGGGCTCGTTACGCGCGACCTGGTATTACAGCCACTGGCATCGGCTGCGTCTGTAATGAACGACGAAGACCTGGAAGCAGGTGTAGCCATAGTGGACATAGGCGGCGGTACTACCGACATGGCTGTATTCTATGATGGTATCCTTAAACATACCGCGGTGATCCCTTATGCAGGTGTGAATATTACCAACGACATCCGTAACGGCCTTGGTGTGCTGCGTGCACAGGCCGAGCAGATGAAGGTGCAATTCGGTACGGCGCTTGCTGACGAGGCCAATGCGAATGCCTATATCACTATACCCGGCTTAAGGGGGCTGCCACCTAAAGAGATCTCTGTAAAGAACCTTGCTCACATCATACAGGCGCGTATGCAGGAGATACTTGATTATGTGATGTACCATCTGAAACAAATAGACCTTGATAAACGTTTACACGGCGGTATCATACTTACCGGAGGTGGGGCACAACTGAAGCACATTACGCAGCTTACGGAATTTGTTACCGGCATGGGTGCGCGTATCGGTTACCCTAACGAGCACCTTGCAGGCGGGCATGCCGAGCAACTGATGAACCCTATGTATTCTACCTGCATAGGTCTTATACTGCGCGGCTACCACGATTTTGAAAGCGGCAAGATGCGCTTCACAGGTGAGGGTGGGAATTTTATACGTGTAACTGAACAGGAAATAACACCGGTGCTCGATATTCCTGAAACACATCATTTTGTTGAAGAAAAAATTCCGGAAATGCAGCAGGAAATGAACAAGCAAAAAGCACGAAAACGGAATGAAAAAGTGAAGAACCTTTTTGATGCATTGAAAGGAAAATTCATGAACATGTTTGAAGATGTTGAAGACAGGGAAATCGAATAAAACAAATTTCATTAATCACAGTATCCACAGGATGCTAACACTAAAAATAACTCACAACTTACTACTCACAACTATTTGCTAACTTACAAACTTCACGACATGATACACTTTGAAATTCCCAAAAATCAATCGTCTATAATTAAAGTAATAGGCGTAGGCGGCGGCGGCGGCAATGCCGTAAATTATATGCATAGCCTTGGCATTGAAGGCGTAGATTTTGTAGTCTGCAATACTGATTCGCAGGCGCTCGCGTTGAGCCCTGTTGCCAACAAGATACAGTTAGGCCCGCATCTTACACAAGGTCTTGGCGCAGGTGCAAACCCGGAGATCGGCAAGCAATCCTGTGAAGAGAGCATAGAAGATATTTCCAAAATACTGAAGCTCAATACGCGTATGGCATTCATCACTGCCGGCATGGGTGGTGGCACCGGTACCGGTGGCGCCCCAGTGGTGTCTAAGATCTGCCGCGATCTTGGCATACTTACCGTGGGGATTGTTACAACACCATTCACATACGAAGGCCGTAAGCGCATGAAGCAGGCGCAGGAAGGCATTGATAAAATGCGTGAGCATGTTGATACCATACTCATTATTTCCAACGATAAACTGCGCCAGCAATTTGGTAATCTTCCATTCACACAGGCGTTTGCAAAAGCAGATGATATACTGGCTACTGCCGCAAAATGTATCACTGATGTGATCACTACGACAGGACAGATAAACGTAGACTTTGCGGATGTGTGTACTGTAATGAAGAATGGTGGTGTTGCTATATTGGGCAGTGCATCTTCAACTGGTGAGAACCGCGCATTGCAGGCAGTAGAAGAAGCACTTAATTCTCCGTTGCTTAATGACAGCGACATCAGCGGCGCAAAATGGCTGCTCCTTAATATAACATCGGCTGCCGGTGAGTTTGAACATACGATGGACGAGGCAGAAGCAATACAGGCATATGTGCAGCAAAAAGCAGGCGATAATTGTGATGTGATCCTTGGTATGGGACATGATCCGAACCTGAAAGAGAAAATTGCTGTTACTGTAATAGCTACCGGTTTTAATCATAAAGACATAAAGATCGATTTCCCTGCGAAAAACAATGAACCTGAAAAGATAGTTGTAAAGCTGGGTGACATACAACAAGCAACAGAGCCTGCAGCCCCTGAAGCTAAAGCGCCGGTAAAACAGGCCGAATATGTAATGACCCCCGTACTGGTAGAAATGCCGGTAACAAATAATAATATAACAGATTACAAACCTGCAGAAGTTTATACACCGGCACCAACAGATCATTACCTGCAGCTTATGGACAAAGGACCGGAAGTAGCAGAAGAAAAAGCCCCGGCATTTGTGCAGGAAGAAAAACGAACGGATGAGATACCTATGCAGTTGGTAATAAAGAATGAGGAGCAGGTAAGGGAGCCGGTAGTTATGAAGATAGGAGAGCGTATACTTACTGAAGACGAAATAGAAGAAAAGAAAAGATTTGAAGAGCAGAAAAAAGCCCTTGAGGATCGTGCGGAGCGCCTGCGCCGGATGAGCTTTAATATTAAGGGTACGGAAAGCAGTGATGAAATGGAGGCCGTTCCGGCATATATGCGCAAAAATATGAAACTGGACAACCATGTCGCCTCATCGGATTCTTTTTATAGCGGATATACGGTAGGGGTTAATGACCAGCAAAATAACCAGGCGGGTATACAAACTATAAATACCTTCCTCGATGGGAAGAAGACCGCCATAGGCGCGGTGTTCTTCGTCGTCAAGGACGTGGTGGTAGTGCCATACTTCACGAGGTTCCAGGGCGGAATGCCGCCCCAGCTGGACTTTTG
>CAIJNJ010000119.1 GCA_903821975.1 uncultured Bacteroidota bacterium | reverse complement strand
TCACACAATTTGAGATCATGCCCAAGCCTTCTTTTGACCTGAGCAAGTATCTCAGCGATAATCTTCATTACCCCGATAAGTCAAGGGAGCGAAACATAGAGGGGCGTGTTGTTGCAAGATTTGTGGTCGATGAAGATGGAAGTATTACAGACGTAGAAGTTGTAAAACATGTAAGCAAGGATATTGATGCTGAAGCGGTAAGAGTGATAGAAAAAATGCCCGCATGGACACCCGGCATGAGGGATGATAAGATCGTAAAAGTTTACTTTGACCAACCGATATCATTTAAGCTGGAGTAATGCTGATAATGAAACGATACATTACTGTCTTGTTCACTTTGGTAATGCTGCCCTTATTATGCGCCGGGCAAATAGATACCGTTTATTATGGTTATTCCGGGCAAAGAACTACCGATGTAAAGGAAGCAATAGACTATTGCCTATACCAGCCGCAGGCTAATAATACGTTTATTGGTAAAAAATATTCTGTAAAAGACAAACAACTGGAAAGCATTGGTAATTATTCTGCGATTGACCCTATTGTGCTCGACGGGCATTTTGAAGGTTATGAAAACGGATATATTGCCGCAGAAGGCAATTATGACCATAACAAAAAGACAGGAACATGGGCATACTACAGGGAAGGAACAAAAACCAAATGGTATACTGAAACCTATGTCAGCACCGATAAAATAAAACTTAAAAGTTATTATCCCAATGGCAGGTTGAAACGGAAAGAGAAGCACAATGACACCTACACCATAGCAAGCGGCAAATGCTTCAATGAAAAAGGCAAGAAAATATCTTTCACCCCATTTTACACAGCGCCAAAGGCGCTGTACCGTGTTGATGAGTATGTCGCAGAAAATGTGAAGTACCCCGAGAATGCAAGAAACCGCAGCATAGAAGGCGATGTCATCGTAAGGTTTGCGGTAAACGGCGATGGCGATATTACCGATGTAAAAGTAATAAAAGGAATAGCAGGTGGTTGCAACGAAGAATCTGTTAGAGTTATATCAGGTATGCCCAAATGGACCGGGGGAATAAAAGATGATAAAAAGGTGTCTGTATACTTTTATCAGTCGGTAACCTTCAGACCGGAATAAGTACATTCTCCCCAAACCTACCACTCACGACTCACGACCTACGACTTACGACTTACGACTAATTACGGAGTCCTAACCACATCTTCCACATCATCGTCCCCTTCCAGGTTGCCCATTTGCCCCAGTATATGTGATGTGCGGAATTGCACCATCCTGCTCTCCGGCCTTACAGTATATTTTTTAGGGTTTGGCAGGCAGGCAATGATCATGGCTGCCTCTGTAGGGGTAAGATCTTTTGCGTGTTTATTGAAATACGCCTTAGATGCTGCCTCTATGCCAAAGATTCCCGGGCCCATCTCTATTACATTCAGGTACACTTCCATTATCCGTCTTTTGCCCCAGGTCCATTCTATCAGCTTGGTAAAATAAAATTCCGGTACTTTTCTTATATACCTGGTAACGCCGCTACCCTGCCATAGGAACACATTTTTGGCCGTTTGCTGGCTTATGGTACTAGCCCCGCCACCGGCAGGCACCCTTTTTTTTCGTTTAGGGTTGGCGTTCATGCTCTTGTCTATTGATTTCCAGTCAAATCCTCCATGCTCGGGGAAAAGCTGGTCCTCGCTTGCTATGGCCGCCAGCTTCACGGACCTTGGTATCTGGTTCCAGCTTACATAGTCCCTTTTAAGGCCATAGCCATCGGTAAGCGCCCCTATCTGCGTCATGGTAATAGGCGGCATCAGCCACCTGCATATCACCACGTATAATGATGAAGAAATGAACAGGATAAGTATGATTCTAAAGATGTATTTCAGGATCTTCCTGCCTGTTGATGCGTTTTTCCTGGCCATTTATGGGGGCGAAATTAGAAACTATTACCGTACCTGCCTGATAATATTATATTAAAATTCTGTTTGTACCGAAATTTTCAGCCTGCATTTAGAAAAATGAACCCAATAGTTTACATTTGCACAGCTATAAAATAGTAACTCATGAGTCACGATACAAATCACGGAAATTCAACGGAAAATAAAACCATTATATCTTTCAAGAATTCCTTCTGGCTGGTAATTATCATTGTAGGCCTTTTTGTTGCCGCGCTCAACTTTGTAAAGGTGGAAAGCGAAGGCGGTGAAGAAGGCGAAGGCAAGGAAGCTACCGAAATGAAAGCTACCCCAGCCGGTGAAAGCAGTGAGAAAAAAGCGGAAGAAGCCCCCAAGCCTGCTGCCGCTGCACAGGACACTACCGCAAAAGGCGCGAAATAATCTCCCAAATGCACACAAATGATGTGATCGTGGTAACAGGCGCTGCCGGTTTTATCGGCAGCTACTTAACCGGCTATTTAAACCATCTCGGTTACGACCGGCTGATACTGGTGGACGATTTTTCTGTAGACTCAAAAAGCAATAATCTTGCCGGTAAAAAATACCTGCATAAAATAGAACGTGAGCAGTTCTTTGAATGGCAGAAAAGCAATGCCGTTACGATAAACTGCTTTTTCCATCTCGGTGCCCGCACAGACACCACTGAAATGGACTATGCTGTGCATAAAAAGTGGAACCTCGATTATTCGAAGCAGGTATGGGCGTTGTGTACAGCAAATAAAATACCGCTGGTATATGCATCATCCGCAGCTACTTATGGTAATGGAGAGCATGGCTACAAAGACGACCACGATGTTGTTACCAAACTGCATCCTCTTAATCCTTACGGTATTTCTAAAAATGAATTTGATATCTGGGCACTAGAACAAAAGAACACCCCGCCCTTCTGGGCCGGCCTGAAATTCTGTAATGTTTTTGGCCCTAATGAATACCATAAAGGGCGCATGGCATCCGTTATTTTTCATGCGTACAACCAAATAAAGGAAAAAGGCGAAGTAAAGCTTTTCCGTTCCCACAACCCCGATTACAAAGACGGTGAGCAGATACGCGACTTCATTTACGTAAAAGACGTGGTGCAGATATGTGTATGGCTTATGCAGCACCAACCGGCAAGCGGCCTGTATAACACCGGTACCGGCAAGGCACGTACGTTTAAAGACCGTGTAAAGGCTAGATTCAATGTCCTGCACCTTCCTGAGAACATTGTGTTTATAGACACCCCCATTGACATCCGTGACAAATACCAATACTTTACCGAAGCAGATATGACCAAGCTGCACAAAGCCGGGTACAATGCACCTTTCTACTCCTTAGAGGC
>CAIJNJ010000118.1 GCA_903821975.1 uncultured Bacteroidota bacterium | reverse complement strand
TGTGCGGATAGATTATGTGCTTAACGATGATTATTCTTTTAAAACCATCCGGTTCAAAAGGTATAATGCAGCGGGGAGTAGTTTTCTGAACAGGGATGGGGAAATATCGAAGTTGAAATTTGAACAGGATACTATTCGTATTATTATACATAAAACAAAGCCCGGTTTTGGGAAAGGAAAGATCGGATCATGTTCTGTTTCGTATGCGGTGCAAGCTACCTTTATCCTGGGCAATTATTATGATATAGACAAAATAGTTGCTGACAAGGCACTGGCAGGCATTATGGATACACTGGAGAAAGAATCGCAAGTGAAAGGGAAAAAGAAATACTTCAGAAAGCCGCTGACCATTATTTATAACCCATATTATAGCGGAAAGGGTCGGTTTGTAAAACATGACGCTGTGATGAACAATGAATTTGATTATGAAAGCTGGTATAAAAAAGACAAAGTCAGCTTTAATCCCCAATTCGGGGCAGGGGTTGTCAGGAATACATTAACGCCTGTAGTTGATATAGCTTTTCAGTGCAACAGGTATTGGGCTAATAACCTTACGGAAAGAAATATATGCCGCCTTTCAGGAACGGGTTATTACTTTTTTGATAAGGATACCAAAGGAAATTTTGTTGTGAATGATAACTGGTTCATTAATGCAGTTGTCGGGAATTTGTCAGAAAGTAAGGTTAACAGATGGGTGGGGTATGAGGCTTCTTTTGGTGTAGGATATCTTGTTTCTCAAAAAGGAGGATATTTTAAGAATGCAACCATGCGGGTATTTACCGACATCATGATAATAAAGGGTGTTTCGCTGGTGCCGGAAGTGATTGCGACCGATAATTTCAGGCAGTTTTTCCCGGGCATAACTTTGAAAGTATTGCCTTAATTAATTCAGCCCATCTTAACATTTATTGATCAGTATGACAAAAGCCCGCTTGTTACCCATAGTATTGATTTTTAGTTCGATCATTTGTTTAGCCCAGGATACTGCACGCCTTCGCGAATACCTGTCACAGCACAGGTATGCCATAGATCTTAATTCGGGCCATCCATTTGATATGTTACCTGCGTTAATGAAAGGGAAGAGCCTTTTTGTGCTGGGAGAAGGAGGAAGCCACAACCTTGAATTATATACCCCTCTCAAAGAAGTTATCATTGACCAACTGGTAAGCGAGCACCTTAAGTACTATTTTATTGAGCTAGGGCGCTCCACCGCTTTCGACCTGGATAAATACCTGCATGACCAAACGCCGGCCTGCAATTCGGCTTTTGCGAATTACTGCGAGATTATGGAGCATGAGAAGACCACCGTGAAAAAAGGACACAATTACAAAGTAGTGGGCATCGATTTCGAGATAAGAATTGATTTCTACATGGCAATGAATGATTTGTTCCGGAATACAAATCTTGATAAACTACCTGTTTCAAAAGCGTTTCTCGAAAACATAATGGATAGCACCTGCCTGAAAATATCGCACAAAGAATTCATGAAATTCTACCGGAAGAAGCGTAAGGAGTTCAACGACAAAAAAGATAGTTTAAAAGCTGAACTAGGAGAAAAATATTATTCCCTGGAATACCTCATCACTAATCATAATACAACCCGACCTAACCTGGACAGGAACCCTGCAATGACAAGGAACCTGTTGCATGAAATAACCCCTGTAGATACTGCTGCTGTGTATTTATTAACTATCGGGATGGCCCACTCATTGCCCTGTGAGCATTATTCGGTTGTGCACAAACTATATAAAAGCGAACAGTTAAAGGACCGGGTATTGGTCATGAACCTGCATTGTGAAAACTGCACCGTGAAAGGCAAAAAGCTAGAAGGTAAAACTTTCATGAAATTCATGAATAAAGAAGATATAGAGGCTTGTTTTAGTAATTCGGCTAACGGAGATTTTACGTTATTTGACCTGTCGCAGCTACCACCTGAATACAAAGGCATAAAAAAATATGGGGATTTATTATTGTTTGCTAAGAACCAGCATTAATTTCAATATCTGTTTTATATGAAGAAAATCTTTTTGTTTTTAGTGTTGTTGTTCAAGTGTGCCGTTTCTTTTTCGCAGGAAATAACTGAAACTGAAAAAATTGAATCTCTATGTAAGGTATGGGGCTTCCTGAAATATTTTCACCCGGCCATCGCACAAGGTAGCATGGATTGGGATGCTGTTTTTATTGCAGAGCTTGACCAACTCTCGCATATAAATACTAAAGAAGCGATTAATAAACATTATTTACTATGGATAACAGGATTGGGAAATATTCAAGACTACCCGGTTCAAGCTATGGACTATGATACGGCTTGTAACTATAACTGTTCGTTGGGTTGGATAGATTCAGACAAAATTTTCCTAAAGGAATTAGGCACATTACTAAAAGATATTGTTATACACAGAGCTACCAGCAACCGGTTTGTACATGTATACTCGCCGGGTATACGTAAGGCGGAGTTTTCTAATGAAAACGCTTACAGTGAAATGGTTTATCCTGCAAAGCCTTATAGATTATTAGCTATAGCCCGTTATTGGAATATGATTGAATACTTTTTCCCGTATAAATATTTGATGGATACCTCATGGAGCATAACACTGACAAAGTGTATACCGTTATTTGTAGATGCAGCTGATACACTTGGGTATGTGAATGCACTTGATAAATTAATAGCCAATGTTAATGATAGCCATGCTACTTTGTATTTCCATAAAGGAATAAGAAAAGAAAAATACTTTATGCCGGTGAAGGTTAAAGTATTTCCCGATAAGGCGCTTGTCACTGAAATATTAAATGACAGCCTTGCGAAGGCCGAAGATATAAGGATAGGAGATCTGCTGCTTGCAATAAATGACACTTCGATCGCTGACTGGATAAAATATAAAGGAGAATTTATGGGCGCTTCCAATGCGGCCGTAATTAGAAGAAATCTGAAAGTTATGCTCACAACAGGGAACACTAAAAGTGTAACGATCAAATATGACCGGAACGGGCAGATAAGCTTGAAAAGAGTAAACAGGTATATGGCGGAGGATCTTAAATATACAGAGGCTGAGCCCCCTAAAGGGGAGTCTTATAAGCCTGTAAATGATCATACAGGCTATATAGACATGGGTCTACTGCAACCCAGTGAAATTAAAAAAGCAATAAAAGATTTCGCAGGTATGAGTGCGATTATTTTTGATCTGAGAAACTACCCTAACCTTACATTCTACCCCTTGGGAAATTACCTTGCCAGCCATGAAACAGTATTTGCAAAATGTACAGCGCCGGATATTTCTTTTCCAGGAAAGTTTAAATGCGAAAGACCGGGAGTGTATGGTCACAAAAAACGTGCGCCTTATAAGGGTAAGATAGTAGTGCTGGTAAATGAGCTAACCCAAAGCCGGGCAGAATATACAACAATGATATTAAGCGCCTTACCTAACAGCATAGTAATAGGTAGTCAAACCGCAGGTGCCGATGGGGATGCTGTGAATATCGTATTGCCGGGAGACTTTAAATTGATAATGTCAGGGCAGGGATATTACTATCCGGATGGTGGGCAGACACAACGCGTAGGGGTAAAAATAAACATTTATGTTGAACCCACAGCAGAAGGTATGAGACAGGGTAAGGACGAAGTATTGGAGCGGGCTATACGATATATTGAAACAGGAAACTAGTGCATATAGTTTAGGGCACTTTCTTAAACTTATAAGTAGTGCACTCAAACCCGTTTGCTTCGTAAAAGCGGTGCGCATCCTTTCGTTTCTGGTTGGAGGCTACTTCAAGCAATACATAGTTATCGCCACTTATCCGCTGCTCCAGGGTTGTTAGCAGGCGTTTCCCTACACCCTTGCTCCTGTATTCGGGCACTACAAATAGTTCCTGTATCTCATAGACCAGCCCGCAGTGGTGCAGCAATACCTGCCCGTGGCAACTTATATAGCCAACGGGCTTATCGTTTATAGCCGCTACCAGGTAGTAATGATTAGGCACATCGAGGCAGGCCTCGTAGCACTGCCGGAATGTAGCTTTATCAAACTGCCTGCCGTTCAGCTCAAAAACAAATTTATAGATGACATCGGCATCGGCCACTGTAGCCTGCCGTATCCGGAGATCATTCATAACAATCCTATTCGCAGGTAAAGATAAAAAAAGCCCCCGATTTCCCGGGGGCTTATAACTTGTGTGTGTTTTAATTTCGGATCAGAACTGTCATCCTGAGCGAAGTCGAAGGATTAATTCTTGAACTGTGGTATCAGGTCCTGTGCCAGCTTCACCATCTTGGCGATACCGTCTTCAGGTAAAGCGCCTTTTTTGAATTCTTTCAGTACATCAGGGAGTTTCATTTCCATCTGCTGCAGGAATATCTCTTCAAAAGCCTTTACATTTTTCACAGGTACTTCGCGGATCAGGTTATTGGTACCGAGATACATAATGGCTACCTGCTTTTCCACTGTATACGGGTTGTATTGCAGCTGTTTCAGCAGTTCCACGTTACGGCTACCTTTATCAATTACGTTCTTGGTAGCGGCATCAAGGTCACCACCGAATTTAGAGAACGCTTCAAGCTCACGGAAAAGCGCCTGGTCAAGTTTCAGGGTACCGGCCACTTTCTTCATGGATTTGATCTGCGCATTACCACCCACGCGGCTCACGGAGATACCCACGTTGATCGCAGGACGGATACCGGAGTTGAACAGGTTCGACTCAAGGAATATCTGTCCGTCGGTGATGGAGATAACGTTAGTAGGGATGTAAGCGGATACGTCACCTGCCTGTGTTTCGATGATCGGCAACGCGGTAAGTGAGCCACCACCTTTCACCATATGCCTGATGCTTTCAGGAAGGTCGTTCATTTGTTTTGCCACGTCATCATTGTTGATAACCTTGGCAGCACGCTCCAGCAAGCGGCTATGCAGGTAGAATACATCACCGGGGTAAGCTTCACGTCCGGGTGGGCGGCGAAGCAGCAGGGACACCTCACGGTAAGCCACAGCCTGTTTTGAAAGGTCATCATAGATAACCAGTGCAGGACGGCCAGTATCACGGAAGAACTCGCCTATTGCAGCGCCCGCAAACGGAGCGTAGAACTGCAGTGGTGCAGGCTCAGATGCAGAAGCTGCTACTATGGTCGTATAAGCCATAGCGCCATTGTCTTCCAGTGTTTTCATAACACCGGCAACGGTAGAAGCTTTCTGACCGATAGCTACGTATATGCAATACACAGTTTTACCTGCGGCATGAAATTCTTTTTGGTTGATGATGGTATCCACACAGATAGCCGTTTTACCGGTCTGGCGGTCACCGATCACTAATTCGCGCTGTCCACGGCCGATCGGGATCATTGCGTCGATCGCTTTGATACCGGTTTGCAGCGGCTCCTTTACAGGCTCGCGGAAGATAACACCCGGTGCTTTACGCTCCAGCGGCATTTCATACAGGTCGCCTGATATAGGACCTTTACCATCAATAGGCTCGCCGAGTGTGTTTACAACACGGCCTGCCATACCGTCGCCTACTTTAATAGACGCGATCTTGTTGGTACGTTTTACCTTATCGCCTTCCTTAATGCTCATGTAGTCACCCATAAGTACCACACCCACATTATCTTCTTCAAGGTTAAGTGCGATGGCTTTAACGCCATTTGCAAATTCAACAAGCTCACCCTGGCGTACGCTGTTAAGGCCATATACACGGGCTATACCATCCCCTATCTGTAGTACGGTTCCTACTTCCTCAAGGGTAGCCGCGCTGTCTACGTGGCTGAGTTGCTGGCGCAGTATCGCCGATATTTCATCCGGTTTAATGTCAACCATATTTATAAATTCAAAAGTTTAAAAAAAGTCTAAAGTCGTTAGTAGAAAGTCTAAAGTTATTATCGTTTAAGCCCTCTTTTATTTTACTTTCATTTTTCAAATTTGCACATTTTCAAATTTGCAAATTATCTTATTACATCTTGCTCACGTAGCTTGTATCTATTATCTGCAGCTTCACGTCATTGATACTCTTCTTCACACTTGCATCAAACAGTTTGTCTTCCACTTCCAGTACAAAGCCACCGATAAGGCTGTCATCGACCATAGTTTTAAGGTCTACAGTATCATTGGGCATATAACCGGCTATTTTGGCCTGCATTGATTGCTTCATTGCATCATTCATCGGTGCTGCGGTGGTTAGCTTCACCGTCCTGATGTTTTTCAAAACATTGTATTGCTCTATGAATGCAGATGTGATCTCCGGCAGGGTCTGTTCACGGCCTTTGGTTACCAAAAGGCTTACAAAAGCATTAGTGATCGCATTTACATTATAACGCTTGAGTATCTCGTTAATAACACTCAGTTTCTTATCACCGGTTATGATGGGGCTGCGCAGCATCATTTCAAAATCACGGCTCTCCGCACATACGGCATGAAGTACCTGCATATCTTTAAGCACTGCCTCAAGGCTGTTTTTCTCTACAGCCAGGTCCAGTATTGATTTTGCGTAACGTGTTGCAAGACGCGGGTTCTGCATAATTTCAATTAGTTAATTTGAAAATTTGAGGATTTGAAAACGATAACCACACGCTGAATTTTCAAATTTTCAAATTTTCACACCTGCCTACCGGCAGGCAGGTTTTCAATTAGTTCAGTTTAATATCCTTCGCCATCATGCTCATATAAGCTTCCTGGCCTTCTGATGCGTTAAGCTGCTTACGCAGTATCTTTTCAGCTACTTCTATAGCCAGCGAGCCAATTTCGTTCTTCACTTCGGTAAGCGCGGCCATCTTCTGCTGCTGTATCTGGTGCTGTGCATCCACGATTATCTTATTTGCTTCTTCCTTGGCCTGCTCCTTAGCATCGTTCACGATCTTGTCTTTCATTTCTTTTGCTTCACGAAGCATTGTAGTACGCTCTTCACGTGCCTGCGCCAACAGTTTCTCGTTTTCAGATTTCAGTTGGCTCATTTCGCCTTTTACGCGCTCAGCAGTAGCGATAGAATCAGCTATGCCTTTTTCACGTTCGCCCAAAGAGTTGAGAATGGGTTTCCACGCATATTTGCGAAGAATGAAGAAAACCGCGAGGAAAGCTATAAGCGTCCAGAAAAATAAACCGAGTTCCGGGGTTAATAAATCCATTTTCTATTCAGATTAAATGGTTAAAAGTTAATTGATTATGGTAATCAAAAGTAAAAGCATGTAGCTTTTAACTTTTAGTTCTTTGAAATTTAAAATAACTGCATCCGCTGCCCTATGCGTTGGATGCAGTTATACTTTCTTTGGCCGACTACTATACGAAGATAGCGAGGATGCCTGCGATAACCGCAAACAGTGCCACACCTTCCACGAAGGCAGCAGTCAGGATCATGTTAGCGCGGATGTCGCTCATAGCTTCGGGTTGGCGGGCGATAGCTTCTACCGCGCCTTTACCGATCTGGCCGATGCCTACGCCTGCACCTAATGCAGCGATACCAGCGCCTACAGCGCCACCAGCTTTCGCCATGTCACCGGCTAACATAATTGTGTTCATTAAAACTGACATGTTATTATGGATTTTGATTAAAAAAAACGCTTACTATTATATTTCTTAAATTTTTTCTTAGTGTGCCAATCCTTCGCTTAACTCTACATGGTCATGGTCATGATCGCCTTCTATTGCCTGCCCGATGAACACGGCTGTAAGGTTAGCGAAAATGAACGCCTGTATCACCGCAACCAGTAATTCAAGCATGAACATGAATATGGAGAATGCCAAAGAAACGATTACAAAGCCACCACCCACATATACATTGAGCAATGCGAATATAAATATGAGGCAAATAACACTCAGTATTACTATGTGACCTGCAAGCATATTTGCAAAAAGACGTATCATCAATGCCACCGGCTTAATGCAGAGAGACATTACCTCGATAAGCACCAGCAGGCACTTAACCAGGAATGGTACGTTTGGCGGGTTAAGCAGGTGCCCCCAGAAATGCTTGTTGCTGTTTGCCATCATCACCACAAATGCTACCAGCGCCAGGCAAGCTGTAACAGCGATATTGCCGGTGAAGTTAGCACCGCCCGGTAACAGCCCGAGAAGGTTATTGATCCAGATAAAGAAGAATATGGTAAGGAGTAATGGAAGGAACCTTTTGTATTTATGGCCGAGGTTTGGTCGTGCCACTTCATCGCGGATGAAGATGATAATTACTTCCAGCGCATTCTGCATGCCTTTAGGAGCAGTGTTTGCTTTGTATTTCTTAGCAGCAGATGTCATTACCCATAATAAGATAACAACACCGAAAAGCATGCTCAATACATTCTTTGTAATAGAGAAGTCGTAAATTTTAGAACCATCTGAAGCCAATACTTTTTCCTTCATTACTTTTTCAATGTAAAGGCCTTCGTATTCGTTGCTTATTTTTTTGCCGTCAGCATCTTTATGCCATTCTTCAAAATGAGAAGAGGAGAAAACTTTCAGGCCGGTGCCGGGCTGGTAAATGATCATTGGCAGCGGGAAGGCAACCGGTTTTTCGGTACCGTCAGCATTTTTAAGGCTGAATAAATGCCACTCGTGCGAATCTGAGACGTGGCCGAAAACCAATTCTGTGATATTTATACCTTTTTTTTCTTCGGGAGCCGTATTCTCGTGTTTTTCCGCCTCTTGTGCAAAAGAAGAAATAACACTGCCGGAAAGCCCGAAAACCAATATCAATAAGGAAAGGAGACGCTTACAACTCATTACCGCTCTAAAATTTTGCGCAAAGATATGGGTTTTATGTTCAAAAAAAGTTCTTTTTAGACAAAATAATAGCGGCATTATATATATAATGCCGCTATGTATATGTTTTTATACAGTATTACTATTAGTACCCGAAAATCTCGGTCATAGACAGCTTTTTCACAGCGCCTATTTTCTCCATATCGTTAGTATTCACCTTTTTCTCTGATGCTACTACACAATAGGTATAAGGCTTGTTAGCCATGTTGTCATCATGGAATTTCTTCAGATCGGCATAACCCAGCTTATCCGCATTAGCGTAAATGCTTTTGCGGATGTCCTCATTAAGCCCTCTGCGTTCTGCGGCGATATAATTATATATAATGCCGTCCTGGGTGATGCGTTCTGTTTCTATGTCTTTTTTCATTTCAGAGCGTGCATTCAGCATATTGTTTTCCACAGATGGCAGGTCGTTGAGCAGTTCATTCATCGCTTTTATCGACTCATTGAATTTATCTGCCTGGCAACCTACATACGCCCCTATATAATAAGGATCTTCTTTCTTCTCGGGTGTGCCTACATAAGAATTGGTGGAGTAGGCGAGCGCTTTGCTCTCGCGGATGGTCTGGAATACTAACGAGCCCATGCCACCGCCAAAGTAATTGTTGAACATATTGATGGCCGGTTGTTTGGCAGGATCATAACCCGGTATGTTCCTTACCCAGCGGATCTCGCTTTGTACCATGTCGTAATCTGCGAACAACACCTGGTTTTGGCCCTGTGTGGTGTAGGTGAATGCTTTTGGTGCAGGTGCTGGTTTGAACATGTCGGGCATTTTATGCACGTCCTTTAGCGAGGTGGTAAGTGCCGTCAAAGTTTCAGGGCCATAATACAATATCCTGTGGCTGTAACCAGACAGGCTATGCAACAGGTCTACCAATTCAGCACTGGTAATATTTTTCAGTTCATCATCACTGAGCACATTATTGAATGGATTATCTGCGCCATAACGTGCGTATGCCACCAGCCCGCTCATTATCTGGGCTTTATTGTTCTTGGCATCAGCCCTGCTTTTATTGATCCTGCCTTTCAGCGCGGTAAGTGCTGCGTCATCAGGCTTGCAGTTGGTTACCAGGTTTTCGTAAAGGGCTACTGCTTTATCAAAGTTTTCCTGCAGGCCTTCGATAGTCACTGTTGTAAACTCACTCTCCGCCCTTACGTTAAAGCTGCACGCCAGTTTGTAAAACTCTTTCGAGAAATCTTCGGCGCTCATTTTATCTGTGCCAAGGAACTGGAGATACTGGGCGGCAATTGCCAGCTTCTTGTCATTCCAGGTGCCCATCTTGTAGCGGTACGACATGCGGAATAAACCGTTCTCATCGTTATGTACATATAATATCTCGGCAGGGCCCATGGCTCCTTTTGTGAGGTCTTTATTATAATCTACCCATACCGGCTGCACGGGGTCTACCGGCATATCTATCACATCCTTTACAAATTGCGACTGTGAGTTGCGGTTTGTCTCTACAGGAGTGATAGGCGGTTTTACCACTTTCACCACATTCTTGTCTACACCTTTTCTTTTGTAAACAACCACATAATTCTCGCCAAAATATTTGTTGGCGAAATCTATGATATCCTGCTTGGTGAGTTTAGATAGCCTGTCGGTATAAGCCACATCATCTATCCAGTCTTCTTCGCCGGTAAATGCACCCATTAGTGCAGATGCGCGAGAGCCATATTTTTCGCTTTGCTGCATCATGGCCTTCTTGGCATTGTTTATGATAGATACCAGCAGGTCGTTATCGAAATTTCCTTTTCTGAGGTTGTTGATCTCGCCCAGCATCAGGTTCTTTACGTCATCCAGGTTCTGGCCCATGGTAGGCGTGCCTTGCAGGTTCATGTAGCCATAGTCAACGAGTATATCTGCGCTGGCAGATGCACGGAGCAGTTTTTGTTTTTTCACAAGGTTCAGGTCTATAATACCTGCGCGGCCATTGGTAAGTATCTGGCCTACGAGGTCGGCAAGCAATGCGTCTTTTGAGTGTATGCCGGGCAGGCGGTAGCCTATTGCCACAAATTCAGCGTCGGGGCCGTTTACTTCTTTGGTGATTGGTGAGGTGATCGCCTCCTCGGGTTTAAAAGTATATTTCGGCAGCGTTTTTGATTCCATTTTAGAAAAATAGTGGTCTACTTTTTTGATCATCTCATCCGCATCAAAATCACCCGATACGATCACGCCCATATTATTAGGTACATAGTAGGTATTGAAATACTTCCTGATTTCCAGCAAGGAAGGGTTTTTCAAATGCTCTATAGTGCCTATTGTTGTTTGCTTGCCATAGTTATGGTTCAGGAATAAATTAGCCAGCATCAGCTCGGATACTTTCCTACCATCGTTGTCAAGTGTGCGGTTCTTCTCTTCATACACTGCTTCGAGTTCTGTATGGAAGATACGGAATACCGGGTCTTTAAAACGCTCGGCCTGCACCTTTAGGAATTTATCAACCGCGTTGGAAGGGATATCTTCAGTATAAACGGTTTCTTCGAACGAGGTAAATGCATTAGTGCCTTTAGCGCCCATAGAAGACATCATTTTATCGTACTCATTGGCTATGGCAAACTTTGCTGCAAGACCGGATACCGAATCTATGCGGTGGTAGATTTCCTTACGTTGCGCTTCGTCCTTAGTGTGGTTATACTCTTCATACAGCGCGTTTATTTTATCGAGCATAGGCTCTTCCTTGCTCCAGTCGAGAGAGCCATAGCTTTGGGTACCTTTGAACATCATATGCTCCAGGTAGTGCGCAAGCCCTGTGTGATCGGCAGGGTCTGTTTTG
This sequence comes from uncultured Bacteroidota bacterium, assembly GCA_903821975.1. Classification (GTDB taxonomy): domain Bacteria; phylum Bacteroidota; class Bacteroidia; order Chitinophagales; family Chitinophagaceae; genus Nemorincola. The sequence continues at coordinate 18,296 of CAIJNJ010000118.1, read as the reverse complement.
CTGCCCGCTTTTGTAGCTATATAAAAGTGCATCCTCGGCTCTTTATGAGTGGGGCTCAGTATCACGGTAAGGCCGTTGCCCAGTTTGTAAAACCTTGCCTGCATAGGGTCGTTAGTTACATATTTATAACTGTAGCCACCCGATTTACCATCCTTCCATTGGTATTTTTCGTCATTGTCTTTGTCCTTGCCGTGCACTATGCCGGCCACAAGAAGACATACCAACAGGAACACATTTTTCAGTTGTTTCATAAATTATCAGTTTTAAGCAGCGACAAATTAGAATTTTTTAGGGAAATAACGGAAATATCCACTTCTCAGTTATCTGAAACCGGGATTTCCTGTTCCGCCGGGGTGGGTTTACAAATCCCGAATGTGCGCCTGTGATATGGGGAGAGGCCATGTGCGGTTATCTGTTGCCTGTGATAAGGTGTGCCATATCCTTTATTTTCGTTCCAACCGTAATGGGGATACTCTGTATGAAGATTTTGCATGTACTCGTCACGATGGGTTTTTGCCAGTATGCTGGCTGCGGCAATAGCGGCATAGATGGCATCGCCCTGCACCACGCATTGGTGCACTATACCGAAGTAGGGGGAGAATATGTGCCCGTCTATCAATAAAAGATCGGGACGCACCTGCAACTGGTCCACCGCAAGGTGCATGGCCTTAAAAGAAGCCTTTAATATATTGATGCGGTCTATTTCAGTATGGTCTACCATGGCCACCGCCCATGCTATCGCCTTGCGCTCTATGATAGGGCGAAGCTTTTCGCGGTCTTCTTCAGTTACCTGCTTGCTGTCGTTGAGCAGGGGATGGCGAAACGTGGGCGGCAATATCACAGATGCGGCAAAGACAGGACCGGCCAGGCAGCCCCTTCCTGCTTCATCGCAGCCGGCCTCAATGAGCCCTTTCTTAAAAAAACGTTTCAGCAACCGGTTATTTTTAGCAAAATAATGGAAATCAACTGAAATGGGAGCTATTGTTTTGTGCTGTGGCACAATTCTATTAAGTTTGAAGAGGATACATACGACTTAATGCTTATGAACACTGTAAAATTCCCCTTTTATGCACGTATGGCTCTTACGCTGCTTGCGGTGGTATTAGTTTTTTTTATACTTAGCGAGGCCAGCAATATATTTATACCCCTTGTTTTTGGCTTGCTCATCTCTATATTACTATTCCCCCTCAACAGATTTTTTGAAAACAAATTGCACCTGGGTAGAGGACTTTCTGCTGCATTTTCGGTGATATTGTTTGTTTCCGCGCTGGTCAGCTTTATTTACTTTATCGCATTGCAGATCATTGGTTTTTCCAGCGATTTCCCGCAACTGCGTAAAAGGTTCCAGGAAATGTTTGACAGTCTGCAGCATTGGCTGTCTTACAAGCTCCATATCAACAACCGGCAGCAGACAGATTACATCAACAGGTCTATAAATGGCATAATGGGCTCCATAGGACATTCTATCAGTAATGTATTTCTGTCATTGGCAGGGATATTATTGCTCGTTGTGTTTATATTGATCTTTACTTTTTTCATGTTGTATCACCGTAAGTTGCTGATGCAGTTTGTCATTCATTTATTTGGTCCCCGCCACAGGGAAAAGGTGCGTGAAGTGATCATGGAAACAAAAAGCATGATCAATTCTTATGTTGTAGGCCTTGTCATAGAAATGGTATTGGTCAGTATCGTGAATTGCACCATGTTTCTCATTATGGGTATCCAGTACGCCTTATTATTGGGGGTCATGGCGGCGGTGCTTAATATTATCCCGTATCTCGGTATCTATACGTCTATTGTGATCAGTATGCTGGTGACATTTGCCAACAGTGGTGGAAATATGGCGCTCGAGGTTGGTATTGGATTGTTTATCGTGCACCTGCTCGATTCAAATATATTGTTCCCGCGCGTAGTTGGCGGTAGGGTAAAGATGAACCCATTTATTACGATCATCGCAGTAATAATAGGAGAGTTTGTCTGGGGTATACCCGGTATGTTCCTTTTTATACCACTTGCCGGCATTACAAAACTGGTTTGTGAGCGAGTTGAAGGGCTTGAAGCATGGGCCTTGCTGATAGGTGTGGACGATGTGGAGAAGAAGCCAAAGCGCATGAAGATAAAAGCCACGGATGTGAAGTAGGAGCAACCTTTTGTGCCTCGATAGCAAATATGCCCTACTTACATTCCTTCTGACAATAAAAAAGCCTTCAGTTCAGCGGGGGAAATATCCACTTTGATGATCTTCCCATTTTTATCTAGTAGGTAATTCCTTGGGAAACTATTTATAGCGAGCGCGGAGCTTAAAACACCGCCAATATCCAGGTAGTGTTGCCACTCGAGCCCTGTTTCAACTATCATTTTTTTCCAGCTGTCTACATACTGCTTTTGGTCGGTTGAAATGCCAATTATTTCAAAGCCGTTCTTTCGGTGAGCTTTATATATTTTCTTTAGCTCCGGAAACTGTGACCGACAGGCACCGCAGTGTGTAAACCAGAAATCGATTAACGTATATTTTGTTGACGGGCTTATTTTTGGAATACCTTGTTGCACATCTGCTGTATCCAGCAACTGTAGTGGTGGGAATGTGTCGCCTATGTTGAGGTGGTCGGCAGTTGTTAGTTTTTTTGCAAGAACCCTACCTGTCAGGCTATTTTTGATCACATCTGAAAACTCCATAAATGCGAGCTCATAAATAGGTTTATATCTTGCCTGTACATTAGTTATCAACTCCCATAGCGCCACATACGATGTGTTATGTTCTTTAATATAGTGGTACAATACAGTATCGGTTTGCTCATAAATCGCAGCCGACTCATTATCAATGCCGGCTTTTATTTCTTTTGGCAGGTCCGTCCCATAAATTGTATGCAGGCTGTCCTTTTTCATACTGAGCGCATTTTTTCTCTGCCGCACTATATTGTATGCCTCACTGTATGAGCTGAGGTATTCGTTCATAGCCTTGTTCGATATCATAGGTAACTCTCTCAAAGAATCAATATTGCAAACAACTGATTGAGTGCCCGGTTCAAGATAAAAAGGATGGGACAGGTATTTCCATGAACCTTTTATTTTCAACCCTAATATTACCTGGCATGGATAGTCAATTGTATAACAGAATTTAAATTTACCATTACTGATCTTGGCCGTTGCGCCAACAATGCCGGAAGGAAGATAGGAGTCATCATTACGGCTAAATAACACCATTGTTCCCGAGTCAGAGCTAATAGTGCCTTCAAGTGTAGATATTGGCTGTGATTCTACAAGCGTGTTTTTTGCCGGGCTGCTGGTGATCTTTTGTGCATGAGCGCAAAATGAGATAGCCATCAGGAACAGCAATACATATCGGCTCATGTGAATAGATTTTGGAAGAGATGATCTATAAAAATAGTAGTAAACTTATAAAAGATGTGTTAATGTATCTTCGTTTCTCATGTTTTATAACTTATTATCCCACCTGTTAAAGAAAATTAAAATCATATCTTTCCACTATTGTATAATGGTGCATCCGTTTAAATTTGCGTTTTCAAGATTATGTTTCAATTTCAGCACATAGGCCATTTATATATGCTTGCGGTGATACCGCTGTTGGTAGTATTATTTATTGCAGCTATTTACTGGAGAAGAAGAAAACTGCAAAAACTGGGCGATGAAAAACTGATCTCAGCACAGATACAGGGGTATATACCCGGCAGGAATACATTCCGGTTTATACTGCTATCCATAGCGTTATTTACCATTATTATCGGCTGGGCCAATCTGCGTGTAGGCGACAAAATGGAAAAAACAGAGCGCAAAGGAATAGACGTGATCGTGGCGCTCGATGTAAGCAAAAGTATGCTGGCTACAGATATTCAGCCGGACAGGCTTACCCGCGCCAAACAGCTCATTATGCGCCTCACCGACAAAATGCATAACGACCGTATCGCTCTTATTGTTTTTGCAGGAAGATCATATTTGCAGGTGCCGCTTACGGTAGACTACAGTGCGGTAAAAATGATGTTACAGAATGTGTCGCCTGATATGGTGCCTGCACAAGGCACGGTGATAGCAGATGCAATAGACATGGCCATGCAGACGTTTACAACCAACGAACGTAAGTACAAATCGCTCATCATTATTACAGACGGAGAAGACCATGATGATAAAGCTATTGAGAAGACCCGTGAGGCGGCTGATGAAGGTATAGTAGTACAAACGGTAGGTATCGGTTCGCCGCAGGGCACTACTCTTTATGATCCCGAGACGAAGTCGGTAAAGCTGGATGAAAATGGCAGCCCGGTGATAAGCAAGCTTAATGAAGATGAGTTAAGGTCTATAGCTACCGCGGGCCATGGCACATACAATCTTCTCCAGAATACGGATGAGGTATCTGATAAACTTGTTAGCTCACTTGAAAGCATGGAACAGAAAAACCTGGGCTCTGTCAGCTACTCCGATTTCACCAGCTATTTTCAATACTTCCTTTTAGCCGGGTTCATTGCTCTTATCATAGAATGGCTGCTACCCGGCAAAAAGAAGAAACCTAAAACGATCCCTTTAGCAAAACAGGCTACAATGTTTTTACTGTTTATCCTTTTGGGTAACATTGTTTACGGACAGACAAATAAGTACATACTGCAGGGCAATAAAATGTACGAGCAGCAGAAATACAAAGAGGCCGCTGATGATTATACTAAAGCGCTTGCTAAAGACCCTAATAATACTTCCGGTTTATTTAACCTCGGTAATTCGCTATACCAGCAGAAACAATATGATGCTTCGAGAAAGGTGATGACGCAGACCGCTACCCTTTCAAAAGATAAAACGGGCAAAGCCGCTGCCAACTACAACATTGGCAACACCTACATGTCCCAGCAAAAGTGGGATGATGCGGTAAACGCATACAAGCAGACATTGCGTAACAACCCGCAGGACGCGGATGCGAAATACAACCTCTCTTATGCGGAGGAGATGCTGAAAAAGCAACAACAGCAGGATAAAGACAAGCAGAAACAAGACAAACAAAATAAAGACCAGCAGAAGCAGGACAAGAAGGATCAGAAGAAAGACCAGAAGGATAAAGACAAGGACAAACAGGATAAGGACCAGGACAAGAGCCAGGATAAAAAAGACGATAAAGACCAGCAACCACAGGGAGAACCAAGCAAGCTCTCAAAGCAGCAGGCCGACCAATTACTGGATGCACTTCAGCAGCAAGAGAAGAAGCTGCAGGATAAAATGAAGAAAGAAAAAGGAACACCTGTGAAGATGCAAAAAGACTGGTGATGTTTTTTCTTACGCAGAATAAGTTGTTGTAAAAACGATAAGCACCACCTCAATATTTTGTCCCGGACTTACGACTTATGACTCACGACTTACGACTCGTACTTGTGGATAACCTGTCAACATCTTTTTGACATTCCAAAAAAAAATTAAAATATTTTTTTTAGTAGTGAAAATTCTTTTTAATATTGTGTAACGATTGTGCTTACTAACCCATCCTTTATAAAGAGTCCGGCAGTCACAACCTCGCCGGACTTTTTTTTATTCCTGCTGAAAGCCTTTACCAGAGCATATTTCAAGAGACAATATTTTTTCTATGCCGCAGTATTTTATTTTTCACAAGCCTTTCCAGGTGCTTTCCCAATTTTCGGCAGAGGGCGATAAAAAGACGCTTTTTGATTTTTTTCCGGGAATTTCTAAAAATATTTACCCGGTAGGCCGCCTCGATTTTGATAGTGAAGGGCTGCTTTTATTGACTGATGATAAGACACTCACACACCAATTACTCGATCCCTCATTTGCACATCCCCGCACTTATTGGGTACAGTTAGAAGGAACAATAACAGAGGATGCGATACAACAATTGCAACAAGGGGTTACGATAAGCATTGATGGGAAAAAATACAGGACGAAAAAAGCGGTCGCGAAAATTCTAAAAGAAGAACCCCCTGTTGCCGAAAGAAACCCAGCTGTGCGCTTCAGGAAAAACATCCCCACCTCATGGATATCGCTCACACTTACAGAAGGTAAAAACAGACAAGTACGAAAAATGACTGCCGCAACCGGTTTTCCTACACTGCGATTGATACGATATGCCATCGGTAACCTTACATTGGATGGAATAGCACCCGGCTCATATAAAGCAGCAGGAGATGAAATAAAGGAGTTGGTGCTGGCTTAATGGGCCTTTTTGAGCTTTAGGTTGGCTCATGGCGTTAATATATCTATAACTTCATTAAATAGTTGCTAACTATTCCCCAAGTATGGTTATTTTTGCGCGGTCACCAATAATAGGTTCATGTTTAATTTAGTTTTATTCGGCCCCCCGGGAAGCGGGAAAGGCACACAATCTGAAAATATAGTAAAGTCGTACAAGTTATTGCATATCTCAACAGGGGACCTGTTGCGCGATGAAGTAAGCAGGCATACACCATTGGGTACGGAAGCTAAAAAATACATGGACCAGGGAATGCTTGTTCCTGATGAAGTGGTGATAGGAATGATCAGCGGTAAGATAGATGACGCCCCTGATGCACGTGGATTTGTGTTTGATGGTTTTCCACGTACACGCCCACAGGCTGAAGCGCTCGATAAATTGCTTGAGTTCAAGAATACACAGATACACCTGGTGCTGTCGCTTGAAGTGCCCGAGCCGGATCTTATCAAACGCCTTGTGGGCCGTGGTGCTACATCGGGCCGCAGTGATGATACGGAAGAGGTGATCACAAAGCGCATAAAAGAGTACCATTTAAAAACACAGCCGGTAGCGCATTATTATAATGAGCAGGGTAAACTGGAACAAGTAACAGGAGATCATACAATAGCAGACACATTTAAAGCGCTGACAAAGCACATAAACAAGTATTTATTACCCGTAGCATAGTGGAGAAAGGAAATTTTGTAGATCATATACGTATATTTTGTCGTTCCGGTAAAGGAGGCGCGGGAAGCGCACATTTTGAAAGAAACAAGATGGATGCCATGGCAGGCCCAGATGGCGGCAATGGCGGGCGCGGAGCCCATATCATACTCAGGGGCAATGCTCAGTTATGGACGCTGCTGCATATGCGCTATTATAAGAACGTACTTGCAGAGGACGGCGAGAACGGCTCTAAAAACAACAGCACCGGTCACGACGGGAAAGATATAATACTTGAAGTGCCACTTGGCACAGTGGCTAAAGATGTGGAAACGGGTGAACAGGAAGTCGAGATACTCGAAGACGGCCAGGAAGTGATATGGATACGTGGCGGCCGTGGCGGCATGGGCAATGCTAATTTTGCCACAGCAACTAACCAGGTCCCTGATTACGCCCAGCCGGGTGAAATGGGCAAAGAAGGGTGGAAGTTGCTGGAACTGAAAATACTTGCCGATGTGGGTCTTGTGGGTTTCCCGAATGCGGGTAAATCAACTTTGCTTTCTGTGGTAAGCGCTGCAAAGCCTAAAATAGCCAACTACCCTTTTACAACTCTTACGCCGCAACTAGGCATTGTATCCTACAGGGATAATAAGTCGTTTTGTATGGCCGACCTGCCGGGTATCATAGAGGGCGCTGCTGAAGGCAAGGGTCTCGGGCATAGGTTTCTGCGACATATAGAGCGGAACTCGGTACTTCTGTTTGTTATTCCCGCAGATAGTGCTGACCACGCCAAAGAATTTGATATACTGCTGCATGAGCTTGATGAATATAATCCCGAGCTGCTGCATAAAAAGATCATCATTGCCATAAGCAAAAGCGATATGCTCGACGATGAGCTGAAACAGGCCATCGGCGAAACGCTGCCAAAAAATATACCACACCTGTTTATTTCGTCTGTTGCCCACCAGGGTCTCAACGAACTGAAAGATGCCCTTTGGAAAGCATTGACAGAGTAGTCCTCAAGATATATTATGAATCAATTGTCTCCTGAAGAACTGAAAGCCTGGCGCGCAAGTAGCAAGGATTTTTTGCTTGTGGACATAAGGGAAGATTGGGAGCGTGAAGCTTTTAATATAGGCGGCCTGCATATCCCTATGGGAGATATTACCCGCAGGCTAAATGAAATACCCAAAGACAAAGACGTGGTGCTCTACTGCGAAAAAGGGATAAGAAGTGTCATCGTAATACAACGGCTGGAAGATGCCGGTTTCCACAAACTATTCAATCTTGCCGGCGGCATGAAGGCCTGGAAGGCATTATAACCAGAGCGAAGGTATCCCACACATTGAAGGTGTGGGATACCTATATACAGATATGCCACACTTTGAAAGTGTGGCATATCTAGCTAATATCTAACTAACCAAATGATCTTGTATCTTATACTGTGCTTTTCTCAAACGGACGTTTTGCATAGCCGTTGCGCTGCTCCTGGGCTTCCTTGGCCGCTTTAATAAAAGCAACAAATAACGGATGCGGGTTCTCAACAGTGCTTTTATATTCCGGGTGAAACTGTACGCCTATATAGAACGGATGGTCTTTTAATTCCACGATCTCTACAAGGTTCGTCTTCGGGTTTTTACCTACCGGTGTCATACCTGCATTTTCAAAGCTTGCCAGGTATTCGTTATTAAACTCATAACGATGGCGGTGACGCTCGGTAATGCTCGTATTGCCATATATGCCTGCTGTAAGGGAACTGCCCTGAAGCTCGCATTCATAGCTGCCAAGGCGCATTGTACCGCCCATTTGCGTGATGGCTTTTTGTTCTTCCATCATACAGATAACACCCTGGTCTGTATCCGGGTCCATTTCTGTAGAGTGAGCCTTGGGCATGTTGAGCACATTGCGGGCAAATTCCACACAGGCCATTTGCATACCCAGGCATATGCCAAAGAAAGGTATCTTATTAACGCGTGCATAGCGTATAGCGTCTATCTTGCCTTCTATACCACGGCTGCCGAAACCGGGCGCTACGAGGATAGCATCTACGTTGTGCAGCTTTTCTTTTGCATTTTCACGGGTCAGGTGTTCTGAGTGTATATTTCTTACTTCCACCTTGCACTCATTCATAGCACCTGCGTGTATCAGCGCTTCCAGTATAGATTTATAAGCATCCTGCAACTCTACATACTTGCCTATCAGGCCTATGGTCACTTTACTTTTCGGGTATCGCAGTTTATTCAGGAACTCTTTCCACTTGGTAAGATCGGGCTCTTTGCCGATTGGCAATTTCATTTTCTCAAGGCAGATTACATCAAGACGCTCACGCATCATTTCCAGTGGTACGCCATAAATGGTATCCGCATCAAGCGCTTCTATTACCGCATCCTGTGTTACATTGCAGAACAGGGCTATCTTTCTTTTAAGGTCTTTATACAGCGGCTCTTCTGTGCGGCAAACAAGCACATCAGGCAGCAGCCCGTGCTCACTCATCATTTTCACGGAGTGCTGTGTAGGTTTTGTTTTGAGTTCTTTGGCTGCCTTTAAGTAAGGGATAAGTGTAAGGTGCACCACCAGGCAATTCTCCGGCCCCATTTCCCATTTAAGTTGGCGAACCGCCTCTATGTATGGCAGCGACTCAATGTCGCCAACGGTACCGCCAAGCTCTGTGATTATTATATCGAATTGATTGTCCTCGCCCAGCAATAGCATACGGCGCTTTATCTCATCGGTAATGTGCGGTATTACCTGCACGGTTTTTCCGAGGTATGCACCTTCGCGCTCCTTGGTGATCACATGCTGGTATATGCGGCCTGTGGTAACGTTATTGGCCTGTGAGGTATATGTATTGAGATAGCGCTCGTAATGTCCGAGGTCAAGATCGGTCTCAGCGCCGTCTTCCGTTACATAACATTCGCCATGCTCGTATGGATTAAGCGTACCGGGGTCAACGTTAATGTATGGATCGAATTTTTGTATGGTAGTGGTGAACCCACGGGCCTGTAATAATTTGGCTAAAGATGCCGCGATAATTCCCTTTCCTAAAGATGAAGTAACACCACCGGTTACAAAAATGTACTTTGTCATAACGCTCCTGTTTTTAAGACCGGTGCGCAGCCCTGAAACGATAATAAATAATTAAAGAAAGGTAGCTTTTGCGGTCAAACAAAGATACTAAATATTGAGGGAAAGAAAAATGAAAACAAAGATTTACGTATAAAAATTATTGAGGGGTATAATGCGGTAAAATATTGGCAAAAGACTTATCCTTCCGGCGGCATGTTTGTAGTTTCGAGGTGTTTATCTTTTTTCATCAGTTTATCCACCCATTTGCTCGACATGAACGGGCGCTCCACATAGAGATAAAATATAGAAGAGATGATGAGTATAGGTATACTCAGCAACACGATCTGTAAAACCAGGTTTGGTAAATAATAGCTTGTAAAATGCATTTTTAGGGTAAGCCTTCCTAAAATGGATATAATGGTATAATGAAGCAGGTATATAGAATAGCACATACCACCTATAATAGGAATGAATTTGAAGCTGAATATCTTTTTTAAAGTTTCATTTTTTAAAATAGAGTAATAAAGCACCCCGATGGTGAACAGGAAACCAAGCCGGATAAGCACTAATTCTATATTAGACACATCTTTGGCATTGATAGGCAGGTATATTATGGCTATAAGACAAATTATAGCAGCCGGTACTACCCATTTCTGAGCAAAAATGCCTGCAGCCGTGTCACTTACATAAAAGTCGGCGAGAAGTATGCCTATTAGAAAGTACTGGGCAAAGCCGTAGATACTCAGGAATGTAGGTATATAAAGCACTTGTATTATAATTAATGCGACTATTGCAATCGTTAGTAGTGTCCTTCGTAAGTGTTTATGCAAAGCCAGCAGGCGGAATAAGAACGGCGCCAGCAGGTAGAACTGGATCTCTATCTCCAGCGACCAGGCCACAACCGTAAGCATTGGCGGACGGTGATAGATAAGATCATGGGAGTAAGCAAGGGATGCCAGCCAGTGCGGCAATAATACTGAAGGCGCTACCATGCGGGCAGACAGGTGTATGAGAAAAAGCACACACATGGCGATAAAATAGGGGGGTTCCAGGCGCGTTACCCGGCGCAGGTAGTATTTTTTCAGCGATACCGCTTTACCGCTATTTATATAATGATGTGCAAAAGGCAGGCAGAGGATAAAGCCGCTGAGCACAAAAAACAACTCTACACCACGGCCGCCATTACTCAGAAAAGTATTGAGCAGGTCATATTGGGCAGGGTTATCCGTAAACTTTATATCCGATTTGCCGGTAAAATACCCGTGAATGTGGAACAGGATCACTAACACTATCGCCAAAAACCGTATCCCGTCTATTTCCGGGAAATATAGCTGGTTGGTGGTTATGCGGCGAAATTTGTTGTACAGATTACCTATCATTTACGCTTTGTGGCAGTGCCTGACAAATGTAATAAAGGAATGAAGATTATCCCTGCGATAGCAATAAAATAGCTTAGTAAGAAAAAAACTAAATTTGCACCGATGGACCAGAACGAACAATTAAAGAAAGTAGTAGATAAAATAGTAGTGAACGATGATATGCACGCCAAATGGCTGAACAGCCTTTCCATGATGGAAAATACAGGCGCACGCAAAATATCCAAATACGAGCACCCTGTACATACTAATATCATAGTGCTGAAACATGCTGCTGAAGAAGCGCGTCACGCTTATTATTTGAAAAAGCAGATCGGCAAACTTGCCCAGGATGCCTGCCCCGATTATTCATACCCATACCTGCTGGCGCCCATAGAAAGCTATCATTACCTGCACCAACTGGATGTGGATGCATGCCGCTATGTAAAAGACAAGCTGAACCTTGAGGGAAGGGATATGAAACACGGTGCATACCTGCTGGTAACCTATGCTATAGAGGTGCGCGCAGATATGCTGTACGGTATATACCAGGATGCCCTTACAAAATATTCATCTAAAGTGAACGTAAAGTCCATTATAGCCGAAGAAGAGGGCCACCTTGAAGAGATGCAAAAGATGCTGGAAGTGTTCCATCCTCAATGGGAAATGCTTGCAAAGGATATGTGTGAAGTGGAAAACAAGCTGTTTGAACGGTGGATAGCTGCGTTGGGTAAAATGGCGCAGAATAATTAATTCGCTCGAAAAAATTAATGTCAATAGAGGAGAATACGAATGGGCAATAGACTAATATTATAAGGTTCATTTTCAAATTTTCAAACTCTCAAATTTTCAAATTCATTTTCTTTCCACTCTGTTAATACCTGATTTAGCTTGCTGGTCTATTGAATTTTGAAAATCATGCGAAGGCATGTTGAGACATTCATTGTATTTGGCCAGGGCTTCTTTTTTCATGCCGGTGTTTTCATACATTTTGCCTGTTTGCAATGTGGCACGGGCGGCAAACTGCTCATGTCGTTCCTTTCCCGTGGCTATGGCATTACGGTAGTTATCAAGGGCCAACTGAAAATACTTTTTGTCTGCTGCATTATTGAACAGTTCTTCATACACCCTTCCCGTCCGGAAAAAATACTCGGCTTTGTCTGCAGGTTGTTTAAGCGTTGCGGGGTCTATTCCCTTCAATATTTTTAGCGCGGCATCGTTGTAGCCGCCGTCTATAAGCAGGCGTGCCTGCAAAAGTTCGCGGAGCGGCCATACTTTGTTATCGGCAAACCGGTATGCTTGCTTATCGGCATCCAACCTCGTGGTGCCTTTCGTTCTCACCTGTTCCATACAAATAGCTGCTTTTGCCGTATTGCTGTTCGCATACCACGCAAAACCGATCTTTTGCCAGGCGTCTTTTATATAAATATCACTCTTGTTTTTTTTCAGGTACTGGTGAAAATAGTAAGTGCAGTTTGTGTCCAGCCGGGTTAGCAATGCCACGCCCATCTGGTAATCAAAGATGGGGTATTTGTTATAGTTTGTATTGCCGGCTGCATCTTTCAGTGTTTCTATAGCTGCATCAGATTTGCGGTAATCGAGCGCGATGTTAACTTTAACAAATGTGTTCAGCAGGTTATCATGTGTAGCAAATTGCGGACTGTTTATAAGATCCCACACTTCTTTTTGCTCCGCTAACAGGTAGAAACGTGCAAAGGAATAATACAACACTGTTTCTGCATAAATAGGTTGCGTGCCGTTATGATTATTTACAAATTCAGCTAACTGTGCTGTGCCTTTTTTCACATCGCCTTTCATCCCGAACATGGAAGCTATCCACTTATAGCTGCCCGGCAAGGAGCCTATAACAGCTTCTTCAAGACCTGTAAAAACACGGTTGTATTCAAAATCAGGGAAAAGGCGCTCGTTCTCCTCCAGCAATGCAAACGACCGGTGAAAATTCATCGCTGCCGAATACTGTTCGCCAAACCGTATGTTTACAATAGCACGGTGCACATACACACCCGCTTTACAGAAACGGTACCACGGCGACGACCGGTCGCCCTTATCTAATATGTCAAGCCGCTCATCAAAGTGATTTTTGCGAAGAGCATACTCACTCTTATCACAGTTCATCAGCAACTCAATGCAATCCTCATAATCAGAAATGTAGGTTGCCATGAGGTTATTGGGGGCAGCTTTCTTTTCTGCTGCTATATAGTTATGCCCGTCCTCCATGCGCAATGACAGGAAGCTCTGGTAAGCTTTACAGCAGTTAGCATCATAATTGTAGGTATAGCTGGTTGCCCGGCATATGCCAGGGAACAGGAAGATGAAAAGGAAAGCGATTACCCGCAATGGCATGTGCGCTGATTCTAACCGAAAAGGTAACATAAATATCTCCTATTTATGCACGGGTGGTGTATGCATAGGGGCCGGTGATGCAATCGGTTTTTTGGCCGAAGCGGTATCTTTTGGCAGTACCAGGTCTTTATTCATAGCCTGCGCCTTTATTTTTGCAGCTTCGTTGATGATCGAGTCATTTTTGCGTGCATTTTCTGCATCATGAGCGGCCACCCTTGCATTTACTGTAGAATCTATAAGCGCCTTAACTTTGGCCTGGTCGTTATTGTTTGTGCCGCAGGCGGCTAATAAAATGGTACTGCCTGCAAAACATAAAAAATACTTTTTCATTGTTAACATATTACCGCAAAAATATCGCTATTAGACCGGAACTAAAAGCATGCCCGTAAAATACATGCCCGGGCTGCAGGGTATACTATTATTACGGTATAAACGTTGTAATGATATAATGAATGAACTTGTTTTATTCTTTTGCAGTAATTGCCGCTAAAACTTATCTTTGGGGAATATTTAGAGGTAAAAAAAATATCTATGAAATTAATTAAACACGTAACCTTGGGTACAATAGTTGTTCTTAGCGTACTTTTTGCTATATCAAATACCACCTCTTGCTCAAAAGATGCCTGCAAGGGTGTTACCTGTTTGAATGGTGCCAAATGTAGTGGTGGTCTTTGCGGCCCATGTGATTCAGGGATAGGTGGTACAAATTGCCAGATAGTGTACCGGCAGTTATACGGTGGCCTCGATGGGTCCGGGCAAACATATACGGGCAATGCAGTGATCGACTATAGCCACCTTGATAGCCTTGCATTGGATAGCGGCTACATTAATCATACGGATGGCAACAACACGCTCGAATTCTCATTCGGACATGATTCTACTTTTGCGTTAATGCAGCTGGTGTGGAAAGATCAGGGCACCCAGATGTTGTCTACGAACATTACGATCAGCAACAACTCATCTACCGGGTCCACATTTGCTATACCTGCCACCCAGGGAGGCCCCGGAGATTCATTTATGGTAAGCGGCACCGGTAATGTAAATTCAACAAATGCTTCGGTAAGCCTCACCGCTGTTCCGGTACATACAACTACGCCTACTATTTATATAACCCTGAGTAATTGTACCAGGCAATAGCAAGTGCTTAACTCCTTCATATGGAAGAACTGGAAGATCCCACAGAAAGGCTTAAAGAAACCATGGAAGCCGCCGAAGAAAAGAAAGAGAGATGGACGATGTATGTGGCCTTATCAACGGCTATAATAGCTGTGTTGGCGGCGATAGCCGGGTTGTATGGGAACCATCATGCCAACGAGGCAATGCTTGACCAGATAAAATCATCAGACCAGTGGGCATACTACCAGTCTAAAAGCATAAAGGCCGAAATTACGGCCTCAACAGCAACAGTGCTAACAGCAATGGGTAAGCCACTTCCGGAAGTGAATGAAGAAAAGGCGAAAAATTACGAAAAGGATAAAGCGGAGATAAGAGCAAAAGCCGAAGAAGCTGAGAAAAGCTCTGAAGCACACATGCGCCAGCACATAGTGCTTTCAAGGGCTGTAACCATTTTCCAGATCGCCATCGCCATATCAGCCATCGCGATACTCACCAGGCGAAAGCTGATGTGGTATGCCAGTATGGCGCTTACATTAGCGGGTGCTTACTTCCTGATACAGGGTTTCATGACTAATTAGTGCCGGACTATATCAAACCGGCCATCGGTGATGTGGACTACTTTCCCCTTCCTGTTTACCGCATCAAATGCAAACATGCCGGCGATAATATTGCCATCGTTGTAGGAAACCGTAATTGTGCCCTTATGGGTCCTGTCTGGCTGGAATTGGTTGGAGTCATTGGGTGAGATAGCTTTCGTATAATCCCAGAAATACCCGAAGTACGGATACTTATCAAGAATAGGATAAACGCCCAGTGTATCTGCGTATCTGAAACTGATCTCGATATCATACCTCGGTGATACGAACACACCGCCGATATAAACCAGATCATTATCCGACGATGAGCTAAACTTTACCGTCGACGGGTTTGACATATCACTCGTGTTTTCCGAAGCAATGATCACCTGGCCGTTTACACGGCAGGCCATTATATTCTCCCCGGTATGTGTCAGCGGCGGCAGGTCACGGTCGCTTTTTATTTTTATAAAAGAACAAAAAAGCAGCACAGCTACTGCGCACATCGGTAAATGCAGCTTTTTCATTTTCATAAACATATATTGCAAAAGTAAGAATAATTACTTTTATGGCTCGTATCGAATTTCAAGCGAAACAGCTTGAATACTTTATACTTTAGACTGCTACTATTTATTACATTTGTTCTATGCAATTCTCTACAGATAAAGCGCCCAAGCCGGTTGGCTTATATCCGCACGCAAAGCGCGTGGGCAATCTTTTGTTTCTTTCCGGAGTGGGCCCACGCAAAGCGGGCTCAGATGAGATACCGGGATTGAAGACCGATAAACACGGCAATTACCTGGAATTCGATTTTGCGGAGCAGTGCAAAAGTGTTTTTGATAATGTACGTGTAATACTCGAAGAGAGTGGCAGCAGTTGGGATAAGCTGGTGGACGTTACCGTATTCCTGGTAAACATGAAGCGCGACTTCCAGACCTATAACAAAATATACGCCGAGTATTTTAAAGACAACCAACCCTGCCGCACAACGGTGGGTATAGAATCATTGCCTACAGCAATAGCGATAGAGCTGAAGTGTATAGCCACTATAGATTAAAATAGTTTTTTGATTGGATTTAGGAATTTGTAATTAGGATGATACAGATGGCTATCGAGAATGAAAATTATGAGCATGAACTCAATCCAAATTACTAATTCCAAATTCCATTTTAAACTTTTACAAAATGAGCACTGTTCTCCTTTATAAAGAAAATGGCGTAGGGTATATCACCCTCAACCGCCCTGATAAATACAATAGCTACAACCGTGAGATGGCGCTTGCCTTGCAGGGTTATCTTGATGATTGTGAGGCAGATGATGAAGTAAGGTGCATCTATCTTACCGGCGCCGGGAAAGGGTTTTGTTCCGGACAAGATTTGTCAGAAGCGGTCAATCCTACCCCCGAAGAATTTGAGCGCATGGTGCGGGAGCATTACAATGCTACTATACTGCGCCTGCGTAAAATAGAGAAACCAATAATTGCCGCGGTAAACGGCGTGGCAGCCGGGGCAGGTGCAAACATTGCTCTTGCATGTGATATAGTACTGGCCAATGAGAGTGCATCATTCATTCAGGCATTCAGTAAAATTGGCCTGATCCCTGATAGTGGCGGCACCTTCTTCCTGCCGCGCCTGGTGGGAATGCAGCGAGCAGCAGCATTGATGATGACCGCTGAAAAGGTATCTGCCGCAGATGCAGTTGCAATGGGAATGATCTACAAATGTTTTGCGGATGATGTATTTGAAACCGAAAGCAAGAAGATGGCGATAACACTGGCACAGATGCCTACAAAAGGTATTGGTCTTACGAAGCGCCTGCTCAACCGTTCCTTCAGCAACGACCTGCAGCAACAACTGGATATGGAGAAAGAAGTCCAGATCCAGGCGGGCAGCAGTTATGATTTCCGCGAGGGTGTAATGTCGTTCCTTGAAAAGAGAAAACCCGTGTTTAAGGGGAAGTAGTTATTCACAACAAGCCGTGGATAAAAATACATCCTCATTCCCGGTTACACTAACACTGCATCATTTTTAACAGCTACTTTTGTGTACCTGTTATGCGTTTCCCTCGTTTATTTCTGGTTATAATACTGTTGCTTTCCGGCATGCATGTGCAGGCCGTCGTGCAGCCCGCCATATATGGTATTGCCCGGCTTGCAGACAGTGCCACGCTGGAGCAAGGAACCGTAGCAATGACAGATAGCTTTATTGCCGTGCAACCCATGATGGCAAGTCATTACATTGTCAGCGATATTGAGCTGCCACATATTTACGCATCAAAAACCGCTGATTTTTATCTCCTGCTTTTTCTATGTCTCATGCTAGGGCTCATACGCTTTATGGATACCCGCTACTTTATAAACCTGTGGCGCGCGTTTTGGAACCCTACATTGAGTAACCGCCAGTTGAAAGAACAGCTTCAGGGAGCAGGCTTACCCAATTTCCTGATGAATGTTTTTTTTGCATTTGCAGGAGGCGCCTACATCTACTATGTAGTGAAGTTTTTTACACCCGAGCATTCCGGGGTTATCCCTCCGTCCTTACTTATTCTGATGCTTATAGCCGGAACGGGGGTTATATACCTCGCCAAGTATGCCGCTGTGCGTTTCAGCGGATGGGCATTCCGGGTAGAGGGGATTACCGAGCATTATCTGTTCAATGTGTTTCTTATTAACAAGGTGCTTGCGGTAACACTCATCCCGTTTATTATCATCCTTGCCTTTGCCGATCACCAATGGGCGCAACAGGTGGTTATCGTCTCATTTGTAGCTGCCGGTATTTTGCTGCTTAACAGGTATTTCAGGTCGTGGCAGGTATTTGGATCGTTTTTTCAATATAGCAAATTCCATTTTTTTATGTACCTTTGCGCCTCCGAAATATTGCCGTTGGCAGTACTGATGAAGTTGTTGGTTAAAGGGCTAATGTTTTATTAGGTCAATATTGTATAAACAAAGTTTCAAAAAGTCCGAAATCCTTGTATATG
>CAIJNJ010000117.1 GCA_903821975.1 uncultured Bacteroidota bacterium | reverse complement strand
CATTGGTCGTTGTTAATGCTTGCATGGAGGAAATAAACTCCGGCTGGTATATCTAAATGGATGGGTACAGGGGCATTGGTTGGCGCTGTTATCTCTTTAATTTTATCACCTATGATATTGGCAATAATGATCGTCGCCTTTTCCTGTGAGCCGGACGATATATTGACAGTAAATATGCCATTTGAAGGATCGGGGGATACTACCATTGTGGTATGGAGGTCATTGGTCGCAGTTATACCGGTAGATACACCCGAAAATGCCAGGGTGTCAACATACATATAACTACCATTTACAGCATTAACGCCACTGGATGCAAGGTATATTTCTGCAGTATCAGGTGTTTCTATCAACAGGTAGGTGATCGGTATACTGAAGGTGGTCCATGTGGTTACAGAACCAAGGGGTTTGTAGTAGGCATAGCCTACAGTATCCCGTTTATTCAGGCCGGTGTTCCATTTTGTAAGACCTACGGCTACAACGCCTGTGTCTGTTGATGCGGCAGGGGCATACTGCCATTCGCCTGTAAGGGCCGTTGGCCTGCCGGTATAAGCAAAGCCAGACTTAGGTAAATAGGTTGTAAAATCTATTTTGCCACTAACGGCAATGCCCGCTGCGACGCCTACAAACGGTATTGTTTTAGATGTCAGTTTCAGGTAATGGTTTCCTGAAAAACCTGGGTTTCCCTGTTCGCAGGTTAGTGTGTCCAATAGGTAGGTTATAGAGTCAGCTGTTTCCCAGCTAACAGGTACTTTATAGCCTGCGGAAGAATCCCAAATCTCGAAGCTTGCATTGGGTATTTGAGCGTGTACGGAAGTGCAAAATATGATCACACTAAATAGAGTAAGTAGTTTTTTCATTTTATATGGTTTGGGTAAAGGTAATAATCGTTATGTATTTTGATGATATGTATTTTGGTTGATAATAGAAGAGATTCAGTGCTCTCTTCCTGCTGAAAAATGATAGTAAAAAGATAGAAATATTGGCTTGTTTGGATACCGGATATCAGTATATCCACACTGTTATTAACACTATGTATTTTAACACTTAAATACTTGTG
Organism: uncultured Bacteroidota bacterium; assembly: GCA_903821975.1. GTDB lineage: Bacteria > Bacteroidota > Bacteroidia > Chitinophagales > Chitinophagaceae > Nemorincola. The sequence continues at coordinate 4,068 of CAIJNJ010000117.1, read as the reverse complement.
TTTTATCCGCTAAATGCCGCTATAAATCAGTATATTTGCGCATCTTATTTTAATACCAATTATGGATCAAAACAACGAGGATAATTTACCACAGGGAGCGCCTGAAGAAACCAATAAAATAATACAGATCAATATTGAGGAGCAGATGAAAACGGCCTACATCGACTATTCCATGTCGGTGATCGTTGGTCGTGCTTTGCCTGATGTTCGTGACGGGTTAAAACCGGTACACCGTCGTGTGCTTTTTGCCATGCATGAGCTTGGTAATACATTCAATAAACCACATAAGAAATGTGCCCGTATAGTAGGGGAGGTGTTGGGTAAGTATCACCCCCACGGAGATGTTTCCGTATACGATGCAATGGTGCGTATGGCACAGCCATGGAGTATGCGCTATATGATGGTGGACGGGCAAGGTAACTTTGGCTCGCAGGATGGCGATAACCCCGCCGCGATGCGTTATACCGAGGCCCGTATGCTAAGGCTTGGTGAGGCCATGATGGAAGATATTGAGAAAGAGACCGTTGATTTCACGCTTAACTTTGATGATACGCTTGAAGAGCCTACTGTTCTGCCTACACGGCTTCCGCAGTTGTTGCTCAATGGCTCATCGGGTATTGCGGTAGGTATGGCCACCAACATGATGCCGCATAACCTTTCTGAGGTTGTAGACGGATGCCTTGCCTATATCGACAATAATGAAATTACCATAGACGAACTGATGAAGCATGTGAAGGCGCCTGATTTTCCTACAGGGGGCATCATATACGGCATAGATGGGATAAAGCAAGGAATGCACACCGGCAGAGGCAGGGTAGTGCTGCGCGGCAGGGTGACTGTGGAAACACAGAAGAATGGTAAAGAACTGATCGTAATTACAGAGGTGCCCTACCAGGTGAGCCGCGATGCGCTTGCTGAAAAAATAGGCGCCCTTGTGAATAATAAGATAATAGACGGCATTACACACGTAGGTAATGAGTCAAATAAGGAAGGTACACGTGTTGTGGTAGAACTACGCAGGGATGCAGTAGCGCAGGTGGTTATCAACCAACTTTATAAATACAGCGAACTGCAAACATCTTACGGTATCAATAATGTGGCACTGGTGAATGGCCGTCCACGTACACTGAACCTGAAAGATCTTATATCCGAGTTCATCACATTCCGCCATGAAGTTATTGTGCGCCGTACGAATTATGAACTGAGAGAAGCTAAAAAGCGTGCACATATTCTGGAAGGTTACCTGATAGCGCTGGACTACCTGGACGAGGTAATCAAACTTATACGTAACTCTGCAAATCCTGATATAGCAAAGGATGGCCTGATCAGTGAATTCGGCATGAGCGAGATACAGGCCAAAGCAGTGCTTGAACTTCGCCTGCAACGCCTTACCGGTATGGAGCGCGAAAAGATCCGTGAAGAGCATGCCGAGCTGATGAAGCTGATAGCTCACCTGGAAGAAATATTGGGAAATCAAAGTATGCGCTACCAGATCATTAAAGATGAACTGGCAGACGTGAAAAAGAAGTTTGGCGATGAGCGCAAGAGCGAGATCCAGTACATGGCCAATGAAATGAGCATTGAAGACCTCATCGAGAAAGAAGATGTTGTTATAACGGTATCTCATCTCGGTTATATCAAGCGTACATCCCTGGCTGAATATCGTGCACAGCGCCGCGGTGGCCGTGGTGCTATGGCAGGGCGTACCCGCGATGAGGATTATATTGAACACCTGTTTGTAGCCTCTACCCACCATACGCTTATGTTCTTTACCGAAAAGGGCAGGTGCTTCTGGCTGAAAGTATATGAAATACCGGAGGCTGATAAGAATGGGAAGGGCAGGGCAATACAAAACATGATACAAATACCTACAGATGATAAGATACGTACGGTAATAGATGTGCCGAAACTGGAAGACGAAGAATTCATAAATTCTCACTTCGTGGTCTTGTGTACCAAGAAAGGTATCATCAAGAAGACAAAACTGGCAGATTTCAGCCGTCCGCGTGCAAATGGTATCATCGCGATCACTATCGAAGATGGAGACCAGTTACTGGACGTATCACTTACCCAGGAAGACTATTATATAATGATGGCAGTGAAATCCGGCAGAGCCATATGCTTCCCTCAGGAAAAAGTGCGTGCTACCGGTCGCGGCGCTATCGGCGTATTTGGTATAGAGCTGGAAAATGACCAGGATGAAGTGATAGGTATGATATGTGTGCATAAGACGGATGTAGAGAAGCAGGTGCTGGTTGTGTCAGAGAAAGGGCTTGGCAAGCGCACCCCATTCCTCGAGAAGGTAGAAAAGACGGAAAATTCCTCTGCTGAAGGTGAGGACCCATACAACCTGGTACAGATAGGGGATGATAAATACCTGCTTTCTTACAGGGTTACTAACCGTGGTGGTAAAGGTGTAAAGACCATCAATGTTACAGCCAAGACCGGTGCGCTTATAGGACTGGTAGGTGTAAAGGAAACAGATGATTTGATGATCACCGCGAATCTGGTGTTACCATTCGTATGAAAGTGTCAGCGATCCGCGAAGCCGGCAGGGCAACACAGGGCGTGAAGCTCATAAATATAGATGAAGGGGATAAGATCGCAGCCATTGCCCGCATAGCAGAGCAGGAAGATGATGAAAATACAGAAAACACGGAAAGCACAGAGGGTGAAGATGGAGTTTCGGATGCCCCGGCTGTTACCGAATAATAACGGCAGATTATTAAAAATGAAATAAAAAACGCAAATTGCAACCATAACAGACAAACAATGAAAAAAATAGTTCTCATAATCGCAACGCTGGGTATTTCTTATGCCGGAATAGGGCAAGATAAAATGGTTACGTCGGCGAATGTTGCCTTACAGTCTCATAATCTTGATGAGGCTAAGGAAGATATAGACAAAGCCATAGCTAATCCTGAAACAAAAGAAAAGCCAAAGGCGCTTTTTGCAAAGGCCCAGATATATACTGCGTTACAGAGCGTGGATAAGTATAAGGCGTCCAATCCATACCGCGAAGGTTTCCAGGCTGCCTGCAAGCTCGCGGAAGTAAAGGCAGATTATGAAAAACAAACCGTAGACGGTTTACTGCTTTATGGTGCTTTCCTTTATTATAATGATGGTGTGAAAGCTTACAACGACCATAAATTTCCCGAAGCGCTTGACTTCATGAAAAATGTAATGAAGGTACATGATATGGGAAAGAGGTTTGATAAGTTACCACCGGCAGCTTTAAAACAATTTGATACCGTAGCTGCGGATGCTGCGCTTACTATGGCTAACAGTGCTTATTACGCCAAGAAATATGACGAGGCTATTCCGTTGCTGACAAATGCAAAAAATAACCCGATCACAAAGTCTCCTTCGGTGTACCAATGCCTTGTTGACGCTTATAAACAGGTAAATGATGCTAAAAATAAGTTTGCGACTATTGAAGAGGGCAGGGCAGCCTTTCCTGATGATGTAACACTCAGGAACTATGAACTGAACTACTACATAGAATCCGGTAAGCAGGATGAACTTATCAAAAAACTGGAAGATGCATCCGCAAAAGAACCGAATAACTCAGACCTTCTTTTTAACATAGCTACGACTTACTTAGGTATGGCTAACCCGAAAGATGGTAAAAAACCGGCTAATGCGGCAGAACTTACTGCGAAGTCTGAAGACGCATTCCAGCGTGCATTGAAACTGGCGCCTGAGAATGCCGGTTATAACTATAACTTCGGTGCTTTGTATTTTAACCAGGCTACCGATATCAATGACCAGATGAATACGATCACAGGTTCTTCGGCTGCAGACCTTAAGAAATATGATGACCTGAAAGCAAAGCGTGACGCGCTCTTTATTAAATCAAGCCCTTATTTTGAAAAAGCCTACAGTGTATTGTCCGGAAATGAGAGCAGTTTAAAGGGTGAGGATATGAAAACTTATAAATCCACACTGCTTGCATTGAGCCGAGTGTATGCAACACAAAGCAAGTTGGATAAGTCTACAGAAATGAAGAAGAAATATGATTCACTTCAATAATCGTGGTTAAGGAAAATGATCACCTGGACCGTATCT
>CAIJNJ010000116.1 GCA_903821975.1 uncultured Bacteroidota bacterium | reverse complement strand
CACTTTCGCCATTTACATTCCGGGCGTGGTTTACCACCTCCTGCAATATCACTTTGTGGCCCTTGTGTACGCCGTCAAACGTACCCACGGTCAATACTGCATTTTTAAAGCCCGGTAAGTTATTTATGTCGAAAAATACAGCCATCGGAAGAGCCGCAAAGGTAGGGGATTAGGCGTAATTCATTGCTAAAACCATGGAGATCTATATCTAACCTAACATTCTATGCTAAATCAACATATACATACTTTCTACCCAATTTGTTACCTTCGCCGCAAGAAATAAAACAGATTATGCCCGACCGCGTTTACGACAATATACTCCAGACGATAGGAAACACCCCATTAGTACGACTCAATAAGGTTGTTGCCGACCTTCCCTGTAAGGTTTATGCCAAAGTAGAGACATTTAACCCCGGTAACAGTATAAAAGACCGTATGGCCTTAAAGATGCTGGAGGTGGCAGAGCGTGAGGGCAAGATAAAACCCGGAGGCACCATCATCGAAGGCACCAGCGGCAATACAGGAATGGGCCTGGCACTGGCCGCCCTTATCAAAGGATATAGGTGCATATTTGCCACTACTGACAAGCAAAGCAAGGAAAAAGCAGACATACTTAAGGCGCATGGGGCAGAGGTGATCGTTTGCCCGACGAATGTGGACCCCGAAGATCCGCGCAGTTACTACCAGGTAGCCCGCAGGCTACAGAAAGAAATACCCAACTCATGGTATGTAAACCAATACGATAATCTGGCCAACAGGCAGGCGCATTATGAGCAGACCGGCCCGGAGATATGGAAGCAGACAGAAGGTAAGGTAACACACCTTGTGGTTGCAGCAGGTACAGGCGGCACCATTGTGGGTACCGGTAAATATCTAAAAGAGCAAAACCCCAATATACAGGTATGGGCTATAGATACCTATGGCAGCCTGCTTAAAAAATGGTTTGAAACAGGCGAACTGGATATGGGTGAAGTGCATCCGTATATATCAGAAGGTTTTGGTGAAGACTTTCTGCCGCAGAATTATGACCATGATGCGATAGACCTTTTTGAAAAAGTAACGGATAAGGATGGCGCGCTTATGGCCCGCCGCATCACGCGCGAAGAAGGTATCTTCATAGGGTATTCTGCAGGTTCTGTAGTCGCCGGCCTTCGCCAGCTTAAGGACAAGCTGAAAAAAGACGATCTCGTGGTTGTTATTTTTCACGACCATGGCAGCAGGTATGTAGCCAAGATATATAACGATGAGTGGATGCTGGACCGCGGCTTCCTTGAAGTAAGCACTGTGCGCGATCTCATTGGTGGCCTTGGCCGCCGCAGACTGGTGACCATAGACCAGAACAGCAAAGTGATAGACGCGCTGGAACTGATGAAAAAATATGACATCGAGCAGATACCTGTAATGATGGATATGGAGCTGACCGGCAGCGTATCGCAGGCAAGCCTCTTTAAAAAACTGATAGAAGTGCCCGATGTGCGTGACCAACTCGTGGCAGATGTAATGGATAAGCCATTGCCGATTGTGGACATGGATATAGCGCTGGAGCGCCTTACTCATTATATCAACAAAGACAATGGAGCGGTGCTTACAAAGGACGAAAGCGGCCAGTACAGCATACTCACCAAGTATGATATACTCAATGCATTCAGTAAGGGATAACTTATTTTTTTAATCAAGGATGTCAAATGCGAACTGTCAAAGAATTTACGGTCGACATTGTCCGCAATCCACCCATCTCATTTCCACTGATCGGGCTGTTTCAATTGCTGTGGCTGTTTGGCACCATATGGAGCGACAGGCATGAGCCTTTCCCTGATGTGGTTTGGCTGGAAGTGTTATGGATGGCAGGTTATACTTTCTTCTGGATAGCAGTGTGCGACCTGCGCAAGTGGGGCGCGATCGGTTACATAGCCATTACGGTGCTCAACGCATCTTTATACCTTGGTGGCAGGTATGGCAAAGTGCCACGCGATTATGTGAGTGATATGCTCCTGATCGATATCCTGTTTAGTGGATTCCTTGTATTTTACTACAAAAAATTCAGGTGATGGCTGTGCGCACGTTCACGGATATGCTGGGCCGGGAAGTTGTTATAAACTACCCGCCTAAACGCATCATATCTCTTGTGCCCTCACAAACCGAATTGCTTTATGATCTTGGGCTGGAAGATGAAGTGGTTGGCATCACAAAGTTTTGTGTGCATCCCCATGAATGGTTCCGGAACAAGAAAAGGGTAGGAGGCACAAAGACGCTGCATATAGATATCATTAAAGACCTGCAGCCTGATCTCATAATAGCCAACAAGGAAGAAAACACCAAAGAACAGATCGAAGAACTGGCAGCCCTTTACCCGGTATGGATAAGTAATATACAGACCATAGATGAAGGGCTGCAGATGATTGGCGATGTTGGCGCAATCGTTGGGAAGGCAGATAAGGCAGCGGCACTGGTAAAAGATATTTCTACTGGTTTTGATTCATTGATAAAAGCGGCACAACCAAAGCGTGTAGCCTACTTCATTTGGCGCAAACCGTGGATGTCGGCAGGCGGCGATACTTTTATCAATGACATGATAGAACGGATAGGCTGGACGAATGTACTTGCAGATAAACAACGCTACCCGGAAATAGAACTTGAAGAACTAAAGGGCAAAGATGTGGAGCTGGTGTTACTCTCATCAGAGCCATACCCGTTTAAAGAGGTACACATTGCTGAAATAAAAGCCGTATTGCCCCATGCAACGGTAAAGCTGGTAGACGGCGAGATGTTTAGCTGGTATGGCAGCAGGATGAAATATGCTGTAGAGTACATGAGTAAGTTGATAGGTTGATAAGTTGATAAGTTGATAAGTTGATAAGTTGATAAGTTGATAAGT
>CAIJNJ010000115.1 GCA_903821975.1 uncultured Bacteroidota bacterium | reverse complement strand
GACGAGAAGAACAAGATGCTGACCCGCATCTATGGCGTTACCTACCCTGCGCAGAAAGAGCTGGAAGAATACCTGGCACTGCTTGAAGAAGCCAAGAAGCGCGACCACCGCAAGCTGGGCAAGGAACTGGAACTATTCACCTTCTCTGAGAAAGTAGGCAGCGGCCTGCCGTTGTGGTTGCCTAAGGGAGCCATGCTGCGCGAGCGCCTGCAGCAGTTCCTGCAAAAAGCACAGATAGAAACAGGTTACCTCCCTGTAATAACGCCGCATATAGGCAGCAAGCAATTGTATGTAACATCGGGGCACTGGGAGAAGTATGGAAAGGATAGTTTCCGCCCAATAACAACCCCGCAGGAAGGCGAGGAATTCATGCTTAAACCCATGAACTGCCCGCACCATTGCGAAATATATAAATCGTCTCCCCGCTCATATAAAGACCTTCCGCTGCGCCTTGCAGAGTTTGGCACCGTATATCGTTATGAGCAGTCGGGCGAGTTGCACGGCCTCACACGTGTACGTGGCTTTACTCAGGATGACGCTCATCTGTTCTGTATGCCGGAGCAGGTAATGAATGAGTTCAAGAAAGTTATTGATCTTGTACTCTATGTGTTTGAATCACTTGGCTTTACCGAATATACCGCACAGGTTTCTTTACGTGATAAAGAAGACCGCAGCAAGTACATTGGCACTGAAGAGAACTGGCAGATAGCCGAGCAGGCCATCATAGATGCTGCCGCCGAAAAAGGACTGAAGACCGTTATAGAATACGGCGAGGCCGCATTCTATGGTCCCAAGCTCGACTTCATGGTACGCGACGCTATTGGCCGTAAATGGCAGTTGGGTACTATCCAGGTAGACTACAATCTCCCTGAGCGCTTCGAACTGGAGTACGTAGACAGCGACAACACCCGCAAGCGCCCGGTAATGATACATCGTGCGCCGTTCGGCTCTATGGAGCGTTTTATCGCTGTGCTTATTGAGAACTGTGCTGGTAATTTCCCGCTATGGCTCGCGCCATTGCAGGTGAAAATACTCCCTATCAGTGATAAATACAGTGAATACGCACACCAGGTGGCCGCGCAACTCAAAATAGCCGATATCCGCGCGGAAATAGACGACCGCAGCGAAAAGATAGGCAGGAAGATACGCGACACAGAGCTGATGAAAACACCGTATATGCTCATTGTGGGTGAAAAAGAAATGAACGATAACATTGTATCGGTGCGCAAGCATGGCGAGGGGGATAAAGGTGCCCTTTCCATCGAGGGGTTCATTGCAGAGATACAGGATATCGTTAAGGAGCAGATTAAGGGTAAAAAAAGGGGCAGCGCAGTTGCATAAAAAATTATTAACTTGCTGTTTGTTCGATTGATAAACAAATATTTTATATTTGCTCAGTAAATTTTAAAAACAATTAATGCAGAAAAGACCAAAGGGTAAACCTTTTTTCAGGCCAAGAGTGCCGCAGAATGAACACCGTCTTAATAATGAGATCACAGCGCCCGAAGTGCGCGTAATAGGCGAGGGTATAGAGCCGGGGGTTTATCCGCTGGCTGCAGCAATAAAAATGGCAATCGACCAGGAAGTAGACCTTGTAGAGATTTCTCCCAACGCCGTTCCGCCCGTATGCCGCCTTATTGACTACAAAAAATTCCTTTACGAGAAAAAGAAAAAGGATAAGGAGCAGAAAGCTAAAGCAAAGCAGTCTGAAGTAAAAGAAATACGCTTCACCCCCAATACCGATGATCATGACTTCGACTTCAAAGCCAAGCATGCGGAGAAGTTTTTGCAGGATGGTAATAAGGTGAAATGCTATGTTCAGTTCAAGGGTCGTGCTATCATGTTTCAGGAGCGTGGAGAACTGTTGTTGCTTAAATTTGCAGAGCGCCTTGCTGAGGTTGGAGCGCTCGAGTCAATGCCTAAAATGGAAGGGCGCCGTATGTTGGCTATGTTCTCTCCGAAGAAGAAAAAATAACAGGTATTAAAATAAATAAATAATAAATTCATAATCGGTAGTTAACCATGTGTTGTTATTTAATTGCAAAAAGTTGTTAAAAATTTTGTAAGAAATTAAAAGTAATTGTACCTTTGTTAATAATAAACAGAACATTCGCTCTTTAGCATAAAGAAGTTTTCATGGTGATAGGGTTTATAGGGGCTGGCCTGTTCTCAGGCTGGCTTTTTCTTTTTAGGCATATCCTTATTTTTTTGGCAATTAGTTCCGCATTAGCTAAATTTGTATAAGTTTTCATAGTGATAGGGTTTAGAGGGGCTGACCTGTTCTCAGGTCGGCTTTTTTATTAGGTTTTGCCATTGG
>CAIJNJ010000114.1 GCA_903821975.1 uncultured Bacteroidota bacterium | reverse complement strand
GCTTCTCTTAATGAAATGCAGGAGAGCGCATTTACAACAATTTCCACAGAAAAGAATGTACTCCTGCTCTCGCCAACAGGCTCCGGTAAAACTCTGGGGTTTTTATTACCCGTATTGCAGAGCCTGAAAACAAAAGCAAATGGCATACAGTGTCTTATCCTGGTACCCTCACGTGAACTGGCGCTGCAGATACAACAAGTATGGAAGGCAATGGGTACCGGATTTAAAGTGAATGCTTTTTATGGTGGCCATGATATAGAGGTGGAGATCAATAGCCTTGCAGAGCCGCCGGCACTGCTGGTAGGCACACCGGGCCGCATTGCAGACCATATTACACGGGGCACGTTTTCTGTTGACGCCCTCACTACACTGGTTCTTGACGAATTTGACAAGTCCCTTTCTCTTGGCTTTGAGGAAGAAATGTCTTTTATCATCAGTAAGCTGCCCAAAATTGAAAAGCGGATATTAGTGTCTGCAACAGCAGCCATTGATATCCCTGCATTTACGGGAGTTCAATCTCCGGCTGTTCTGGACTTCATTTCCGAGAGCGCTACAAGTGGTCTTGATCTCAGGATGGTGATATCTGATGAGAAAGATAAACTGAATACACTGTATCAACTGCTATGCTATATTGGTGCGGAATCTACGCTTATATTCTGCAACCACAGGGAGGCTGTGGAGCGCATCAGCAAGCACCTTACCGAACGAGGCATAGACAATGCATTCTTCCATGGCGGGCTGGAGCAGATGGAACGTGAACAGACGCTGATCCGCTTTCGAAATGGCAGCGTATACTTTCTTGTAGCCACCGACCTTGCCGCACGTGGTCTAGACATCCCATCGGTGAAACATATTGTGCATTACCATCTTCCGGGTACTGCACAGGAGTTTGTTCATCGGAATGGCCGCACCGCACGCATGCATGCCTCGGGTACAGCATACCTGCTTATGCACCGCGATGAGCCGCTGCCAGAGTATATCCCTGATGCGCCCACGGTACTAGACCTGCCGCAAGATGGTCCGAAACCGGCAAACCCGCAGTGGGCAACTGTCTACATCAGTGGGGGGAAAAAAGACAAAGTCAATAAAATGGATATAGTGGGCTTTTTTCTGAAGACAGGGGGCCTTGATAAAACAGAGTTGGGTATGATAGAAGTGAAAGATCACAACTCATTTGCAGCAGTCAAAAAGAGTAAGGTGAAACCCCTTCTTGATAAGGTGCAGAACGAGAAAATGAAAGGGAAAAAATATAAGATCGCCCTGGCAAGATAAGTGCTGCAAATCAGCTACAAAATAATTTAGTGAATGACCGAAGGTTATTAAAGGAATGAGCGTCTAACTTCATATAATGCAACTAAATCCGTACAAATGAAAAGAACATTATTGATAGCAGCTTTGTCGGCGTTCTTCGTAAACAGTAAAGCTCAAATCGCTCCTGACATCACTTCCTGGATTCAAAACACGACATTGACAGGGTATGGGGGAATTGTATCAAACGTGCAACTGGTGCAATATTCAGCGACTTACGTTTATGTGAGCACAAATTGTATCCCCGAGTATGGTATAGGCCCGTGGCCTACTGATCCTAATGTTCCGGCTGCACAAAACGCTGTGTGTGAGTTTCCCAGAAACCCTGTACCCAATACCGGAGCACCAACTGCTACCCCACTCGGCTCCATCGGATTGTGGAGTAATGGTGTGCAAATGTTCAACCCGGAAGACGGTTTTCACTGGAATAGCAGTACCAGCGCCTGGGCAATGGGACCGGGAACTTCATGGAACAGAAACGCTTTGATCTTTGAAGGCGCAAGCTTCGATTCATGTCTTGGTCACCCGGCCCCAGGCGGTGTTTACCATAATCACGTAAATCCAAAGTGCCTGTATAATGACGCAGATAGCACTCACCACTCGCCTATTATAGGTTACGCATTCGATGGGTATCCTGTATACGGCGCTTATGGCTACGCTGATACAAGCAGCATTGGCGGCACCGTAAAACGTATCAGGACAAGTTACGCATTGAATACAGATACATCAAGGGTTGGCGGACCACACCCCATAAGCACCTATCCAATGGGTGATTGTGTAGACGATTATATTTATACCGCAGGATATGGAGACCTTGATGCACATAACGGACGCTGGTGTCATACACCTGAATACCCATCCGGAACTTACGCCTATTTTGTTGCCATCGACTCGAATCTAAACCCTGTTTATCCATTGATAATCGGGCCTACTTATTATGGCATCGTTGGTTCTACAAGTGTGCACGTCACCCCTGCAGGCACAGATACTACTTATAACGCGACAACAGGCGTAGCCCAAGTTCAAAACACTGCTATTAAATACCAGGTGGTGCCAAACCCGGTTGTGGATCATGCATACATTTATATGGATGCGGGAAACACAAATAACATAACCGGTAAATTGTATGATATGGACGGGCATATGGTAAAAACGATCAATTACCTTATGCAGCCAAGCATCGCCTACGCATTAGACATGTCCGATCTGCCTGCCGGTATGTACATCCTTGCTTTTGAAGGTGGCGGAAAAACAGTGACTGAGAAAATAGTAAAGAAATAACGGTTTGAAAATCCAAATATCATCCCGATAGTTATCGGGACCAAATTCCAAAAATTAAATTGAAAAAAATAATAGTCACGATCATTAACATGGCAACCCTTTGGGTT
>CAIJNJ010000113.1 GCA_903821975.1 uncultured Bacteroidota bacterium | reverse complement strand
CATTCAGATAAATAATAACGTCTAACCTCTTTTATACTCAAACACTCACCGGTGTTTGAGTATTTTTTTATATATCCTTTCTGGTATGAATCAGCTATCGGTTAAAGTAAATTAATTACCAATTAGTAATAACATTATATTAACTACATTTCTCTATATTTGCAGGAACTAACCTTTATCATTACGCAACATGTTATTTAATTCGCAAGCCTTTGCAATCTTCTTTTGTATTGTATTGGCTATCTATTGGTTATGTTGGAAATGGCGAAATGTCCAGAATATTATCTTGCTTGCAGCAAACGGATACTTTTATAGCAGGCTTCACTATACTTTTCCCATCTATCTGTTTTGCCTCATCTGTGTAGGCTATTTATCTGCATTACTTATCAGCAAACAGGAAAACAAGTCAAAGAGGAAAACTGTTCTGATAGTTGGGATCACTGTGCTCGGATTTGGTTTGGCATATATAAAATACAGCGGTCTCATTTTAGGAAATATTCCGGGGCTTGATCGTTGGCAGGCAAGCGCACTGCATATCCTGGTACCGTTGGGTATCAGTTATTATACATTTTCTTCCATCGGGTATATTACAGAAGTATACCGCAAAACACTACCGCCTGAACATAACTTTATCACTTACGCTGCTTACATCAGTTATTTCCCTCACTTGCTTTCGGGGCCCATCCCTTCTGCTGTTTCCATTCTGCCACAATTCAGCAAAAGCAACAGGCCAAATATTTCACAAATAGAACAATCTATTGCCGAAATTTTGTGGGGGCTATTCAAGAAAATGGTGATTGCTGACAATATGGTGCTTACCGTGAACTATTGTTTTTCGCACTACCAGGACCTTAACGGCAGTACACTTTTTCTTGGAGTTACCTTATTCAGTTTGTATTTATACGCAGATTTCTCAGGGTACTCGGATATAGCAAGGGGTACATCACGATTGTTAGGAATAGAACTCACTCAAAATTTCAAAATGCCGTTTTTCAGCCGCGACCCGGGTGAATTCTGGCGCAGGTGGCATACGTCATTAAGAAAATGGTTCCTCGATTACATCTACCTACCCATGGGTGGTAATAAAGGAACAAAACTTCATTACATTTTATTGATTCTGTTCATTTTCAGCTTCAGCGGGTTATGGCATGGGGCCAATTACACCTTCATATGCTGGGGGCTGCTGAATGGGCTGTATTTTGTTCCGTATATTCTTACAGATACCCTCACGAGGTATAAAGAGCCTGTTGCAAAAGGTAAAATACTCCCGAGTTTTAAAGAACTCTTACAGATGCTGCTCACCTTTAACCTTGTGACCATCTCAAGGATATTTTTCAGATCACCGGATATCTATGTTGTCAGGGATTTCTTTCAAAAGATATTTTCTGCAAGTTTGTTCTCCGCTCCCCTCCCTGTCGTAGCGCAGAAGGTTGCATTATGCCTGCCTATGCTGGTAATAGAGTGGCTGCAACGGGAAAAGAATTATGTGCTGGAAGTGCCCATGGCAAAATCATATGTACGATATGCAGCCTATGCCATTGTTATTGTATCAATCAGTTTTTTACATAAACAACTAAACTCGAGCGAATATTACTATTTCAAATTTTAATCAATACTGCTCATGAAAGCACATTACATCATCGTTGGCCTGTTATTGTTATCGGCATCTTTTTATGGCTGTAAAAACACTACGCATACACATACCACTGTGGCTGATGAGCAAAAAGAGCTCAGTTTAAAAAAAACAGACCAGCTGAATTACGACTACCCCAAAATACCAGACGATAAAATATTGGAGAATAACAACCCGAATACACCGATCTATACCGAACTGAAAGGGCGATATAAAGATTATCTCACAAGGATAAAGCGGGCTGTGGATAGCGCTGATGCAAAATTTGTAGTCATCATTATTACACCGGAGGCTGGCAAAACATCAACCAACTCAAATGTTTACGGCATCCCTTTTATTAAGTCCACATGCAGCCAGCTTGGTATTGAATGTGTGGATATGACGCCTGCTATTGCTACACAAGACCTGAAAGTGATCACCCAAACTCCGAGGGACGGGCATTGGTCAAAAAAAGGGGCGATATTTCTTGCAAACCAGTTGGCCGCAATACTGAAAAGGCATAGCGATGCAAAATCGAAGGTTACTTATAAAGACACCGAACGGCCGGAAACATTCGGTGACCTTCCACCGAATGACGATGAGATACTGGATGGTGGTAAAGACCTACCTTATCACCTTCTGGCAAACGCCCAGGGATGCAGGATGACACATAATATCAAGTTCCCTAAGCAGAAACAGCATGTACTGTTCCTGGGTGGCTCACAGATATATTCCCCGTTTCTCGACAATGAATTTATTGCCACCGCCCTGCTGGAAAAGCAATTCCCGAACATGGAATTAATAAACACAGGCATGATCGCCTCCAGCGTAGATGATTATCTTTCCCTATTCCAGGAAAAAGCGAAATACGCCGAGCCTGACCTTGTGATCATGCAAACAAACGGAGGCGATATCACCGACCTCTTCTTCAGCAACCGCAACCACCTTGGCAGGTCGCACAAACCGTACTACCCTTCACCTACGGAAGAAAAATATTACAACTCGTTATACAAAAAATAAAGCATCCTATGCTTTTAACGGACTGTTTGCAGGTTTTAGGCTAATTTCGCGCCATGAATAGTAAAAAAACAGGCATTTTTCTTCTATGCTTTTTCATGGTGCTGGGAGTAGCATTCCTTGCTTATTTTTATAAGGTCAGCCATGAGCAGAAAACATTAGCTCTACCTATTATCGGCAATGATCAAAACCACCACATCGCCCCGTTTTCGTTTGTGAACCAGGACGGGAAAACAATAACTAACGCCGATGTAAAAGGTAAAATATGTGTAGTGGAATATTTCTTTGCTACCTGCAAGGGCATGTGTCCACGTATGAATGAGAATATGGAAAGAGTGTACAAGGCTTTTCATGGGAATAAGAATGTACTGATCCTCTCCCACACCGTGGACCCACTAAAAGATACTGTACAGGCATTAAAAGCATATAGCTTGCGCTTCGATGCAGATCCCAGCCAGTGGATGTTCCTTACCGGCGACAAGAAACAATTATATGATATGGCTCGCTATAGCTACCTTATCAGCGCAGAAGATGATACTGCAGGTGTAAGTATTGATAAAGATTTCATTCACGACAAACACTACACCCTTGTAGATGGATATGGCCGTGTGCGCGGATTCTACGATGGCCTCTCACCGGGAGATGTCAATAAAATGATCGGGGATATTAATGCCTTGCTAAAGGAAAACTGACGATCTTAGTTGTGCTCAATTATATGATATTTTAGATCATCCCCTTCCTTCCATTCGCGAAACATAGGGTTATGCCTGGTAGTAGGTATTATTGCTCCTATGCTCAGGATGGTTTCATAAGTACCAAAATTCTGTTTTGCAGTACCTCCATATATCTCTAAATGGCTGTAACGGGCGTAATCAAGTTTCTGGGAAAATTCAATGAATGCGTAACGTAAGATAGTGGCTCGTAATGCGACTTCCACACCGGTATTCCAGCCGCCGAGCTGAAACTGCTGGTGGTTGGCATATCCGAAAAAGCTGTTTTGCACATGCGGTATCACGGGACCAATACCCACTTTACCCGTAAGGTCTAAACGGAAGTAGTTATTGTGGGTATGATAGAGTCCCAGCCTTTTCACGATATTGAAAAGAAAGAAATTGGCCCCATTATTCAGGTAATAATAGTCCCCGTTTTGTTGAGAGAAAACAATGTTTGAATCTACTGTCTTGTGATTTACAGTACCCTTGATGTGAATGTTGGTACCATCTACGATGATGTATTTGGTATGATCGAAGTTGAGTTCAAAAGCAAGGTCCTGCTTATCATTAAAATAATAGCCAAGACGGTAATTGTATTGCGGTATGGTGAGCGCCTTATTTGTTATCCCGTCATTCCACCCTTCATGATCATGCCCTGATACATGTACCATATCAAAGTTATTTCCTAACCCACTTTGATCTACATGAATGGTTGACTTGGTATATGATTCTTCATTGTAGCCCCAGCTACCATATATAGAACCTGTTCTGTGCTTTTTTTCATTGGAAACCGCACCATCTTTTGGCTTTTCAACAGATTGCGCAGAAACAACATTGGCACGTAACAACAAGAAGCAGCTAAAGAACAAACAGAGGGGAATATTTTTCAAGGACATTTTTTGCCGGTTAATGGGGGGCAAAGTTATTGTAAAATATACATCTGGAAATGACATTGGTCATTTTATGGAATAATTTGCAACCGCGGGATTTAGTCTATAAGCCCCTTTACAATGGCAGCCCATTCAGTATCCGAAAGGCCTAACCATTGTGTCGCGTTATTTTCCTCATTTCTGCCGTGGTAGGAAGCCGCGAGCGTTTTCCCCCTTCGCTCAATGACAATAGTTGTAGTGGCCTCATTAAGTATATGATCGTCTTTCTTATTTGCCGGATGCTCTCCCGGCCTCACCCGCATAGCAAATGTCTCCATATCTATATCAGGATAATCATCATACTCTATTGCCTCAATGGCTACCCAGTCGAAGACGGCGGCATCTGTCTGTATCTCTATTCTTATATGGTCGCCTTTATGCGCCTTTCTGTTCAGCACCTTGCCGTGGCTATCTGTCAGCTTGAAATCAAGGCCGGTTATGGCACTGTATTTTCGCCAGTGATTCACATCCAGCAATCTTTCCTTAGCATCTACAAACCAATCCTCAGCATCAGCTATGATGTCACAGTGCACGTCATGCGCTATGTTCTTTTCATTTCCCTGTAATTGTGTAGGTACGAGGTAATGGTTTTCCTGCATGTATGTAAGTTATATTTTATTATACAGAAAATTCTATGCCAGAAATTCTACTTATGCGAGTACAATTATATAGAATATACCGCAATATCACAAGTTTAACCTGTGGTTAATAAGTCTTTTTCCCTTATTTTTGACCAAAACTAATCACTGTGGGTATCGCAGACAAATTATTCCAAATGAACTCAGAAAAAGCTTCGAACAACTTAAAAGCGGGACAGGATTTTCTTGCGGCAAACAAACAAAAGCCCGGGGTAATAGAATTACCAAGCGGCCTGCAATATGAGATCCTTACAGAAGGCACCGGTGCAAAACCCACAGCTTATAATACCGTAACCTGTCATTACCATGGCACACTCATTGACGGTACCATATTCGATAGCTCGGTGCAAAGAGGCAAACCGGCTTCATTTCCGCTAAACCAGGTGATAAAAGGATGGACAGAAGGCGTGCAACTGATGCCGACCGGCAGCAAATGGCGCTTTTTCATTCCCCCACACCTGGGTTATGGCGACAGGCAGGTAGGTGGTGCTATCGGCCCGAACAGCACGCTGATATTTGACGTTGAATTACTATCGATCAACTGATCATTTAAAAATTGGGGGATTTTTAAATTCCCTGTTTTATAATAATTCAATTTAAAAGGATCGTCCAAAACGATCCTGGCCACAAATTCCATGTTCCAACCATGAGAAAACTGTTAATAGTTTTACTATTATCATTATCCAATTCTGTTCACGCACAGGATATCAATAAATATTTTGAAAGCATCAGGGATAATACAGCCGAACTGACCGCATTTTTTTCACAAATGCCCAAGGGTGGCGACCTGCATAACCATTTCAGCGGATCGATATATGCGGAAACATATATCAGTTACGTAGTAGCACAGGATTATGTGATCAATGAAAACACCCTTGAAGTGAAGACCGGCATACCTAAAGGTGAGGCAGGATGGGCTCATTTTTCAAAACTTAAAGAGCTTGGCCAGCTGGACGCATACAAACAACGGCTGATCCAAAAGTGGTCAGTAAAAGATTACAATGGAGTAAGCTACCCTTCCGACAAACAGTTTTTCGAAACTTTCCCCGCTTTCAATATTGCCCTTAAAGGCCCCGGCAGACTGGACACCGGACTTATGGAACTGAAGCGCAGGGCGGTAAATGAGAATGTCAGCTACATTGAAACAATGTTTACCGGCATTCCGTGCGATAATATTAAGATCACAGACACAAACTTTAACCACTTACTTGAAGAGGCGCAGCAAAACAGGGATGAAGCAAAAACGGCCGCATTGCTTGATAAACTTTACAAACTCACTGAAGACAAAGGAGTAAAAGCATGTGCTGCAACCTTTAACGACGGCCTTGCCAAAATGCATAATGGGCTTAAGATAGACGACGAAACCTTCACCATGCGTTACCAGAACTATGTGGTACGTGTATTACCGCCGGCCGATGTTTTCAAAGACCTGGTACTGGCATTTGAATCCGCCAGCGCTAGCCCACTTGTAGTAGGTGTGAACATTGTAGCCCCTGAGGATAACGAAGTATCTATGAGGGATTACTGGCTGCATATGCAGATGTTCAGATATTGCCACAACAAATTCCCATCTGTGAAATACGCAATGCACGCAGGCGAACTGGCCCTGGGCATGGTAAAACCGGAAGATCTCACCTGGCACATTAATGCTGCAGTAAGAACAGCGGGCGCAAACAGGATAGGACATGGCGTGGACATGGCACATGAACATGACAGCTATGAGTTGCTCAGGTACATGGCCCAAAACAACATCCCCATTGAAATAAACCTGTACAGTAATGAATATATCCTAAAAATAAAAGAAGACCGGCACCCGATCACTTTATACAAGGAATTCAATGTACCCATCGTTATTTGCTCTGATGATGCTGGGGTATTAAGAAGCAACCTTACACAGCAATATGTGCTGTTGGCAAAGCGCTACAAAAACATCTCCTACGCTGATATAAAACAGTTCGTTTACAATAGTATTGACTACAGTTTTATTGAAGAACAAAGCATAAAAGATAAATTAAAGACACAATTGAATGAACGCTTAGAAAAATTTGAGAAAGAGGTAGCGGCAGCCCACCGGGGACATTAGTGCTTTTAAACTACTATCATTATGAGCTTTTACGAACTGGAGAAAGAACAGCGAAACATACTTGTTGAAAAGATAAATAGCGGCATACTGGATGATATCCGCTCGGGAGGAAAAAACAACCTGTTGTTATATTCGTCGGACGCAGACACCTACATACGCAAATCAGCCTATATAGCCATTGGCAGGATATACAATGCAAACAAAAAGCTACAACCAAACATCATCAATGCCTTAGATGAATTGCTGATTGATGATGATCCTAAAGTAAGGCAAACCATTATTAATGCAGCAGGCGAAATAGGCAAGTCTGATTTTGAAGTAGTAAGGTATTTCTTCGATAAAGGTTTATTTGACGAGCACCATTCTGTGCGCAATGCAGTGATTGGTTCTATGAAAAAAATGGGGGAAAAGAATCCCGCCCCGGTCATAGAATGGAGCCGCGGGTACCTTCATCACCCGGATAAGGAAATAAGACGCGAAATATGCCATGGCATAGAACTGAGGGGACGCACACACCCTGAAGATATACTACCGCTGCTTAAAGAACTGCAATATGATACTACCAAACGTGTACGGTGGACATTGGTACATGTAATAGGCCAGATAAGCTATAAAAAAGGTTGCCTCGAAAAAGTAATGAATGACATTATCGCATGGGAAAATAAAGACTTAATAAGTGATGCCATTGCTGAAATAATTGATGTGCATGACCGCTACCGGAATTTTAGTTTCTATACCCAGGATGAGGTAAAACGCATCATTGATACATACAATTAATATGCACCAAAGATGCCCCACACCTGGAAGTTGTGGGACATCTAGGAAATTATTGTGGAGAGCAATCATTACATGCGTTACCATCGGCAGGTGCAAGGCCCCTGTAATTACTGATCACCGTATGCTGTGGTGCTATCTCGGGGTTTGCATTTTCATCTTTTGCCTCAGTGCCGGGATAATATCCCATATAAGCCCCTGTTTTGTTATATTGAATATCTCCATTGTCACCATAAACCGTTGCAGGACATTCCTGCACTACGATATTGTGCTGCCTGTATGAGTAACATGGCTCCGGTGCGGGGGCAGGAGCGGTGTTATAATTAGGTACGTGCTCCAACACAGTAATGTATGACGGCAAGGCAGATGCTTCATGCCGGGGGTATTTTGAAACAACTTTATGATGGACAGCCTTTTTCTTACAAGGACAATCCTTCGTATTCTGGGCATAGCTGCCTATGGCTGTGAGACCAAGAAAAGCTACTAATATGATCTTTTTCATGACCGTTAGTTTTGGTTACCATGAATTATAGCAATTATGCGCCACCGACTGTTAAAAGAACCTGAATACTTTAATGCGGGCATTGAAGCGTTATTTTTAACATATAAAATGAGGTGCATTATTACGGGGATTCCGGGTAATATCACCCAAAAACCACCAATACCGGCACTTATTACCAATTCCGAATACGATTAATACTCCTTACATTTGACTCCTAAAATTTAAAAACACATGCAAGCCTGGAAAGATTACCAATCACAAAATAAAGACCGTTTTCTCAGCGAACTGCTCGACCTGCTGCGTATACCATCTGTGAGCGCAGACAGCAAGTACAAAGCTGATGTAGCTCGCTGCGCTGATGCAGTAAAAGAACATATGCTGAAAGCCGGCTGCGACAAAGCTGAAATATGCCCAACATCGGGCCACCCCATTGTATATGGTGAGAAGATCATAGACCCCAAACTGCCAACAGTACTGGTATATGGCCACTATGATGTGCAGCCTGCCGACCCGCTGGAATTATGGACAAGCGGCCCGTTTGAGCCGGTGATAAAAGACGGAAAAATATTTGCACGCGGCGCATGTGATGATAAAGGCCAGATGTTCATGCACATTAAGGCGCTGGAAGTGATGGCGAAGACCAATACCCTGCCCTGCAATGTGAAAATAATGATAGAAGGAGAAGAAGAAGTAGGTTCTAACAACCTCGGTAAATTCCTTGAGGACAATAAAGAAAGGCTTAAGGCCGATATCGTGCTGGTTTCTGATACATCAATGATCAGCATGGAGCACCCATCTATAGAAAGCGGCTTGCGTGGGCTGGCATACATGGAAGTGGAAGTAACCGGGCCAAACCGCGACTTGCACAGTGGTGTATATGGTGGTGCTGTAGCAAATCCTGCTACTATACTCTGTAAGATGATAGCAAGCATGCACGATGAGAATAACCACATCACCATACCGGGCTTTTATGACAAGGTGCAAAACCTCAGCGATGCTGAGCGTAAAGCTATCAACAGCGCACCATTTGACCTGAAAGAATACAAAGACGAACTGGGCATAAAGGAAGTATGGGGCGAAAAAGGCTACACCACACTGGAGCGCACCGGCATTCGCCCAACGCTTGAAGTGAACGGCATATGGGGTGGCTATACCGGTGAGGGGGCAAAAACAGTATTGCCGTCAAAAGCCAATGCAAAAATATCTATGCGCCTGGTACCTAACCAGAGTTCGGACGAAATATCTGATATGTTCAAAAAGCATTTTGAAAAAATAGCACCGGATAATGTAACAGTAAAAGTAACTGCACACCATGGTGGTGAGGCCGTAGTAACCCCAACGGACTCACCCGCTTACAAGGCTGCTGCAAAAGCTATTGTTACAACATTTGGTAAAGAGCCGATACCTACCCGTGGCGGTGGCAGTATACCAATTGTGGCTTTGTTTGAAAAAACGTTGGGCCTCAAAACAGTATTGCTTGGCTTTGGCCTGGATAACGACAACATACACTCCCCCAATGAGAAGTACGACGTAGCCAACTACTACAAAGGCATAGAAACTATCCCTTACTTCCATAAATATTTTGCGGAAAGCGTAAAGGGATAATTACTGATATGAAATAAAAAATAAGCACCAACTGATCGTTGGTGCTTATTTTTTATTTCGCGTTAGACGTTGTATCTGTTGTCGTAGTGTGACTGACCGTATCCGGCATATTAGTGCCAGGATCAGGGCTTGGACTTGCAGGCGCTGTGGTAGTACTTGTTGACGAATCAACCGAGCTACTGGAGCTTGCATTTGTGCTGTTGCCGCACGATGCTGCAAGAAGACCCAATCCTGTTATCATTACAATGCATTTTATCGTTTTCATAGAAATCTATTTTTTTACAAATACATATAAATATTGTGCCGTCCTCAGGGTGTTTTAGGAAATAAATGGTATTGGCGTTATCTAATCTGCTAACTGCCATTGTAATAACTACTGTTTTTTATATTTTACAGGCTCAACTCATACTACTATGCGAACGGCAATATCTATCGCCACTATTCTCTTTATTATATCCCCCACGATTAGCTGGTGCCAATCAGGCACTAAATACTATGACGAATTCTGGAAGGAAACAACAAGAAAGAATGCAAAATATGTGGAAACATACGAGCAGCAGCCGGATAAAAGATACAAGGCTGAGTACCGGATAGCAGATGGTGATAGGGTATACATCACCTGTTACTATTCTTCAATAGATTCAACCGGTATCAAAGATGGCCCTTCCATTACCTATTCTGAGAAGGGCTTCGTGGCCAGTGAAGGTAATTATGTAAATAATAAACAAACAGGCGAGTGGAAAAACTATTATCCAGACTCGAAACAGCTATGGTATTCTGAAGAATTTAAAAACGGGGAAATTTCCACATTGACATCCTATTATGAAGATGGAAAGCTAAAAAGAAAAGAGTCTCATAACGGCCCAGATCGGAAGAGCACACGTCTG
>CAIJNJ010000112.1 GCA_903821975.1 uncultured Bacteroidota bacterium | reverse complement strand
GGTATTGCTCATTACTTCGATATAGATCCCGTAATCATACGCTTAGTTATGGTAGTGCTTTTCCTCACTTTCTTTATAGGCTTCTTTGCTTACATCATTGCATGGATAGTAATACCACCCGCGCGCAGCATGGAAGAGCTATACAATATGAATAACAGCAACCCGCTTACCTTTCACGACATTACTAAAAATGTAGAAAGCGAACTACAGGACCTTAAACGCCGTGGTGAACAAATGAGCCGCGAGTTGCGCGATTTCTTCAGCAAGAAAAAATAGTATGGCTAACGTACTCTAATTTGTTTTTTGGATTTATTATGTTACGTTACAGTATCTTTTGGGTTTTGACTTTTAACTTTTTGACTTTTTGAAGCAATACAAACATCTTTTCTTCGACCTTGATCATACACTGTGGGACTTTGACAAAAACTCAGAGGCTACTTTAAGGCAACTCTATGAAGAATATGAGCTCAAAAAAAGAGGCATCGAAGATTTTGATGAAATGTATAGGAACTATACAGTTCATAACGACAAACTATGGGAGCGCTACCGCAGTGGGTTTATAAAGCGGGATGAACTGCGCTGGAAGCGTATGTGGCACATGCTGCTCGATTATAAGATAGCAGATACTGCGCTGGCCCATGAAATTAGCACCGCCTATTTAGAGATACTGCCTACACAAACCCTGCTGGTACCCCATGCCAAAGAAATACTGGAGCATTGCAAGGGCCGATATGAAATGCACCTCATCACCAATGGCTTTGAAACCACACAGCGGCTGAAACTTCAATACTCCGGTATATCCCGGTACTTCACACACCTCATCACATCAGAGAAGAGCAACAGCATGAAGCCGCACCGTGATATTTTTGAATTTGCGCTAAACCTGGCAAAGGCTGAAGTGGAACACAGCATTATGATAGGTGATGCGATAGATATAGATATTCTCGGTGCCATCAATGCCGGCCTGGATACCGTTTACTACAATCCGCATCATGTAGCCCACAACCGCAAGCCCACATACGAGATCACGCACCTGGAAGAGTTGATGAAGATATTTTAGGAAGGCAGCAAAACAAAACAGCCCATCCTTTCAGATGGGCTGCATATTATTTCAACAAAACATTTTTACAACGCCAGGTCTGCCTCATCATTTGAGTTGATCTGCGGCGCTTGTTGTTCTGTAGCTTCTGCTTTGTTATCATTGCTGTGCTCACGGCGTGGGCGGTCTTCGCGCGGGCCACGATCGTTACCACCACGGTTACGATCACCACCACGGTTGCGGTCATTACCACCACGGCGGTCACCACGATCTCCACCTTCACTGCGCTCACGCTTTTCAGGTTCTACATAACCTTCCGGTTTTGGCATCAGCACTTTACGGCTCAGGCGGAGCTTACCGGTCTTAGGATCAGTTCCTACCAGTTGTATCTTCACCTTATCGCCTTCTTTCAGTACACCTTCCAGGCTGTCGAGGCGCTTCCAGCTTACTTCAGATATGTGCAGTAAACCCTGCTTGCCCGGCATGAACTCTATGAATGCACCAAAAGGCATAATGCTCTTCACAGTGCCTTCGTAAGTAGCGCCTATTTCAGGTATCGCAACTATGCTGCGTATCCATGCAAGTGCTTTATCAATGCTCTCCTTATTTGCAGAGAATATTTTTATCACACCCTGGTCGCCTACTTCTTCAATATTTATTTTAGCGCCGGTCTCACGCTGCATCTCCTGTATTATTTTACCGCCCGGGCCTATTACAGCGCCTATGAACTCACGGTCAATATTCAGTTGTTCTATGCGTGGTGCGTGTGGCTTCAGTTCTGCGCGTGCT
>CAIJNJ010000111.1 GCA_903821975.1 uncultured Bacteroidota bacterium | reverse complement strand
TCCATGCGTGCATACAGGAAAAACTATGATGAAGGTGTACTTGAAGGCTATGTGACCGAAACAGGGCTGAACTTTATCGTAAGTCTCGACTACAATAATTTCAAAAGTGCATTCAAAAAGAAAAAGAAAGAGCAGTCGGACACAACCGGTAAACAAACGAACTAGCAGTAATGTTGCCAGGCATAAAAACTAAAATATTATTTGTAGTACTTGCAGCCATATGCGTATGCGGTTGTAGTAATAGCAAGCATTTGCCTGCAGGTGAATCGTTGTTTAAAGGCAGTAAGGTGCATATAAATGACAACGAGGCAAGTAAGAAAGAAAGGAAAGTATTGAAAACAGACCTTGTAGGTGTGGTAAGGCCCAAGCCCAACACCAAGACGTTGGGTGTTCGACTGAAATTGTCGTTATACAACCTGGCCGGGGATACAAAAAAGAAAAAAGGCATCAGGCGGTGGATACGGAATAAAGTAGGTGAACCACCTGTTTTGGCCAGCAGTATGCATATCAACAATTCTAAGGAACTCATGGTAAATCTTTTGCAGAACCGTGGCTTTTTTAACGCAACTGCTTCTGCAAAAATGGAGACGAACAAAAAGAAGAAATCTATTGCCGTATTTGAAATAACAACGGGGCCGCAATACACCATCAATAAAGTCTACTTTAATAAAGATTCAACGCTCATTTCAAAAAAGATCGACAGCACATTTTCGGAAACTATGCTGAAACCGGGATCGCCATACAACCTGGACCTCATTAAAGCAGAACGCACACGTATAGACAGAGGGCTGAAAGAACTGGGATACTTTTTCTTTAAAGCAGATTATATACTCGTAATTGTTGACAGCTCTATCGGTGATCACAAAGTGAATATGTACGTGAAGTTGAAACGTAAGGAAATACCCGAAGAGGCATATAGTGTGTACACCATAAACGACATTTACATTTACGCTAATTACAAGATACACGGCAAAAGTGCGGATACGACCAAGGAGAAAGCCGACACGATCGATAACTACCATATAATAGACAATAAACACGTTTTTAAGCCTTCCGTTCTTGCGAACGCAATGATATTTGAAAAAGGCGATCGTTACAGCATGGACGACCAGAATATCTCATTAAGCAGGTTGGTAAACATGGGTGTTTTCAAGTTTGTAAAAAACCGCTTTGATCCTATCAACGATTCCTTCATGGATGTGTATTATTACCTCACGCCTTACCCCAAGAAATCAATTCGCTTTGAAATAGGAGCGCTCACGCAAAATGACGACCGCGCAGGTACGGAAGGGAGTATTAGCTGGCGAAACCGCAACACATTTAAAGGGGCCGAAGAGCTCTTATTTAAGATCAATGGCGGCTTTGAGGCGCAATACAGTGGGCCGGTAAAGCAACCCAACATCTATAACTTTGGCGCCGAGACCGACCTCTCGTTTCCGCGCTTTGTTATTCCATTCATTGATATACAGACAAATAGCCGCTACCTTCCACGTTCCATAATCAAATTAAAGTACAGTTTTGAATCGGAATCCACATTATTACGCATTAATTCTTATACCGCGTCTTACGGTTATGACTGGAAGGAGGGGCCGCACAAAGAGCATCAATTCTATCCTTTCAATTTTACTTACGTAAAAACAGATACACTTGGTACGTCTGATATCCTGAACCTTCTGTATGCCAATCTTATTTTTGATGGTATCATCATTGGCCCTACATATGAGTTTACATATAACTCACAAAATGGGCCACAACGTACGCACTCTTTTTATTTTGATGGCCTTGTGGATCTTGCCGGCAATGTGCTTGGCGCTGCTGAACACGCCGATTACAAAACCAATCCCAAAACGCTGCTGGGGTCACGTTACGCCGAGTACGTAAAGCTTCAGCCGGACTTTCGTTATTATCTGCGTTTCACAGATGCAACGAGTATAGCCTCTCGTATCATGGCCGGGGTGGGGATACCCTATGGTAATTCAGATGAGCTGCCAAACATTAAGCAGTTTTGGGCTGGTGGCAACAGTGATCTGCGTGGGTTCCCGTCACGTCTCGTCGGCCCCGGTACGTTCAATGAATATAGCATATACCACACCAACAATTACATAGAAACACTGGGTGACATGAAGCTGGAATTTAACCTGGAGCTACGCCAGAAGGTGTATAAGTTTATAAATGCTGCTGTATTTTACGATATGGGCAACATATGGCTCTATAACAATAATCCCGCGTTTCCGGGGGGCACGTTTAGTTCAGATTTTTACAAAGAATTTGCCGCAGATGTTGGCTTTGGGTTGCGCTTTGATTTCAAGATATTGATCCTTCGCCTTGATCTGGGTATGCCTGTCCGCGATCCATGGCTTCCTGAAAATGACCGCTGGGTGCTTAATAAAATTGATTTTTCAAGCGCTGACTGGAGGAAGAATAACCTCATCTTTAATATCGCTATAGGCTATCCGTTTTAGCGCCCGGCACTCACAAATGCAGGTGCTGCGAGGTGACCTTTCCTGCAAAGAAAACAGAAGCATGGCTGTCAAAATCCATTGTATCGTCGGTGGTATAAAAATGTATATTTCCGTTCTTGCTGATCTTGCTTTCTATTTCACTATGCCGTTCCAGATAACCCTCAAGGCTTTCAGCTACGATCGGCCCTTGTGAGACTATCTTAATTCCGTCTGGCAGGTATTTCTTTATTTTATCGATGAGCAGCGGGTAATGTGTGCAGGCAAGTAATATTGTATCTATATCCGGGGCATTTGTGAGCAGCTCATCCAGGTATTTTTTTACAAAATAGTCCGCTCCATCCGATTCATATTCGCCGTATTCTACCATCGGCACCCACATGGGGCAGGCTTTTTGGTGTACTCTTATCTCCGGGGAAAATTTATTGATCTCCAGTTTATAAGAATCCGAATTAACTGTTCCCTTTGTTCCTAAAACACCTACAGACTTTGTTTGACTATAGGTGCCTATCACTTCAGCCGTGGGCCGTATTACACCCAGCACACGCTTATCGGGGCCTATGTGTTGCAGGTCCTGCTGTTGTATGGTGCGCAATGCTTTTGCTGAGGCAGTATTACAGGCAAGTATAACCAATGGGCAACCCATTTTAAAGAACCATTCTACGCATTCCAGGGTATATTGGTGCACTGTCTCAAACGATCTGTTGCCATAAGGTGCACGGGCATTGTCACCAAGATATAAATAATCGTATTGAGGTAGCAGCGAAGCAATGGACCGGAACACAGTCAATCCGCCATAACCTGAATCAAAAACACCAATAGGATGGGATGCCATTACTTAATTTGAAAATGAGGTGATTGGAAAATTTGATAATGCTCAGTTTTGTGTTAAAAGCGGAATAAAGGTAAACCGTTTATGCACACAAAAAAAGAGCCCCGCGGTTTGCGGAGCTCTTTTAAAAAACTATGTTTTACTTTTTTATTTTTGAATTTTCACTTTTATTAGTGTGCTACAACTATTTGTTTTACTACTTGTCCTTGTGTGCCATCAACCCTGATCATGTATATACCGTCAGCAAGGTTATTTACTGATAAAGTAGCATGATACTGAGTACCCATAGGAGCATCCAGTTTGTTGATCATCCTGCCGCTCATATCGTAGATAGCAATTGTAGCTGTCTGGGCAACTGTCCAGTTCAGGTCAATGTTCAGCGTGTTCTGTGCAGGCACAGGATAAACAGTCACATCGCCGCCGTTGTTAACTACATTCTTTACAGATGTAACAGCAGGAGTGTATGGCTCGTAATAGTAGAATGCTGCAGGGTCGCCGCTTGCAAACTCCCAACCCACACCTACATTCCATGATTCGCCGATAGATGATGTCATCTGGCCATGGCTGTTGTATGTATACATGTATTCAGTTACGTTATCCCATGTGCCGCTGCCTGTATTATCCCATACCTGGTCTATTTCATTTTGTGGCAGGTGAGAAGATGTAAAGCTGCTGTACACTCTCAGGTTCTGGTTAACCCATGCAGAACCGCTATAGGTCTGGTATAAGTTGGTAAGTAGGTTGCCGGTAGAATCGTAAGTATTAGTGGTCATGTAGTTACTAACCCATGAAGATCCGGTCCATGTGCTGTATACAGTTGTCAGTAACTGGCCGCCTGAGTAAGAGTAAAGGTACTGTGCAGTATAGTCATACAGTGTAGTACCGGAGTTATAATTCTGGTCTATTTCCTGTAACAGGTTGCCCGATACGTCGTAGAAGAATATCCTCTGGCTGCTTGGGTCAAATGTGCTGGTAAGACCGTTCCACAGATTATACTGGTCAGAGTATAACTGGCCGGCTGTATTATAGCTATATACGTCCTGTGACGCGTTTGCCCACGAACCACCGCCCCATGATTGGTTGGTCATAGTTAATACCTGGTTGTTGCTGTTGTAGGTATAAAGAACATTGGTCCAGTTTACCCACGTAGTACCACTCCAGTACTGGGTGATCGTACTCAAAACATTATTATTTGCATCAAACGTCTGCAGATAATACAGGTTGTTATTGTACACAGAATCGAAAGTCCAGTTTGTAGCCATATCATACTTCATCTGGCTGTTGAGGTCACCACCTCTTCCGCTTGATAAATAGGTATAGGCAGTCGAGTCCTGTGGGTTCAGTGTGGCGCCATCGCTGGTCCAATGAGCCTGTGCTGTGATCCTTGAAGATGTTTGTGCTTGCGCGCTTTGGCAAAGAATTACCTGTATTGCAAGAGTTAAGAGTAGTAT
>CAIJNJ010000110.1 GCA_903821975.1 uncultured Bacteroidota bacterium | reverse complement strand
CATATCTTTTATTGCAGTAGATGAGGCGCATTGTATTTCGGAGTGGGGACCTGATTTCCGCCCGGAATACCGCAAGCTGCGCGATATGATCAATATGATCAACCCTGAGCTGCCAATTATTGCCCTGACAGCAACAGCAACTCCAAAAGTGCAGGATGATATCGTAAAGAACCTGAACCTTCAGAATGCCAATATATTCATAGACTCTTTTAACCGCCCCAATCTTTACTACGAGATAGTACCTAAGGGCTCAAAAGAGCAGACCTTGAAAAGCATGGTGAAATTCATAAACACCATGAAGGGGAAAAGCGGTATCATATATACCCTTAACCGGAAGACAACAGAAGAACTAGCACAAACACTTGTGGCGAATGGCATCAGTGCCGTAGCTTACCATGCTGGGCTGGAAGGCCCGCTCCGCTCCCAGCGGCAGGACCAGTTCCTGATGGAAAAGGTGGATGTGATCGTGGCTACTATTGCCTTTGGTATGGGTATAGACAAACCGGATGTACGTTTTGTGATACACTATAATGTTCCCAAATCATTAGAGAATTATTACCAGGAAACAGGACGTGCAGGACGTGACGGGATGGAAGGTAAATGCATGCTCCTTTATTCGCATAAGGACGTGCAAAAGCTGGAACACCTGATGCGCGACAAACCACTTAGCGAGCGTGAAATGGGTGGCCAGCTTATATCTGAAACACTTGCCTATATTGAAAGTGGTGTATGCCGCAGAAGGTTGCTGCTGCATTACTTCGGCGAAGAATATAAAAACGGGAATTGCGGGAATTGCGACAACTGCAACCACCCTAAAGAAAAACTGGAAGTAAAGGACAGCGTAAAGATCACACTCGATACGATAAACGAACTTGATGAGCGCTTCGGTATAGATTATGTTGTGAACATCATTCTTGGTAAAACAAATCCGCAGATACAAACATTCCGCCACGATAAGCTGAAGTCATTTGGCTCAGGGCTGATCATGGAGATGGACGCTAACTTCTGGACCTCTCTGATGAGGCAAATGATGCTTGAAGGCATGATAAGAAAGGATATAGAAGAATATGGCCTGTTGAAAATAACAGAGAAAGGGCAAAAATTCCTTAAGAAACCATACTCCATCATGGTGGCGCTTAATCATAAGTATGATGAGGCATCGGGTGATGATGAAGATGTTAGCGGTGGCGCCCCTGCAACCACAGATCCCGTTCTTTTTGAACTGCTGAAAGACCTGCGCAAACAAACCGCGAAGGAAAAGAACTTGCCGCCATTTGTCATCTTCCTCGAAAACTCGCTGGAAGATATGGCCACCAACTACCCTACTACGCTTGATGAACTGGAAAAGATACAAGGAGTAAGCAAGGGCAAGGCGCTACGCTACGGAAAAAAATTCGTAGATATGATCGCCAAGTATGTGGAAGAGAATGAGATAGAAAAGCCGGATGATTTTGTGATGAAAAGTGTGGTGAACAAGAGCGGCATGAAGGTATTCATCATCCTCAATATTGATAAAAAAATACCGCTTGAGACCATTGCCAAAAACAAAGGACTTTCTCTTCCTGACCTGCTTGTGGAAATGGAAACCATAGTAGCCAGCGGTACCAAGCTAAACCTTGACTACTGCCTGGAACAGGAGCTTGATGAGAATGAGCAGGAAGACATATTCGATTACTTCCGTAACAGTCACGATGATAATATGGACAGCGCATTCGAAGAGTTCAAAGACCGCGATGTAAGCATAGAACATCTGAAAATGATGCGCATCAAGTTCATGAGCGAGTACGCTAATTAAAAAAGCCCCACCCGGCCTCCCCCAAGGGGAGGAGTTCTCATGTTATCAATGCTATATGTGTTGCTATGTATACTATGTGAAAAGGTTACGCTGTGTAAGCAACAACAAAACGCAACTTTACTTTATTTTCCTGGGTGAATAATGAAGATGCTCCTCCCCTTGGGGGAGGCTGGGAGGGGCTACCAGAAGATTGTCAGCGAACATCTTGGATACAGTGGTTTTACCCCCGCTCTTAATGCTGATAATTACGGAACCGTCAAAAGGTATTTTCTCCACTAAAGTGATTTTTGTACCTATGCCAATATCGAGTTTCTTGAGGTATTGAAGAAACGATGAGCTGGTATCTTTCACACCTACTACCTGGCAAGCCTTCCCTTCGGCCACTTCAGAAAGTATTGTTTTATGTATGTCTGCCATCTCCCCGCTGGCTGTCGGAATGGGATCACCATGTGGGTCATATTGCGGGAAACCTAAGAACTTATCTAATCGGTCTGCAAGCTCCGGGTTGTGTACGTGCTCCAGTTGTTCGGCTATCTCATGCACCTCATCCCAGGAATATTCCAGTTTTTCCAGCAGGAACACTTCCCACAGCCTATGCCTGCGCACAATGAGCAGCGCTATTTTCATACCCTTACCCGTAAGCCGTACACCCTTGCTTTTTTCATACTGGATAAGCTTTTTATCCACCAGTTTTTTAAGCATATCCACCACAGATGCCGGATTGTTATTCAGAGCTTCTGAAATGGAAGTAGGGCTTATCTTAGTTTTACCCTCATTACCAAGGTGATATATCACCTTGAGGTAATTCTCTTCCGAATTGGTCTGTGAATGGCTGATTATGGACATAACACAAAAGTAAACAAAGAAAAGTAAAATATATAAATTAGCCTTGCCTAATAAAATAAATTTGCTAAGTCAAATAATTGAACTAAGTTTGCTAAAATTTTATTGACAAAACGAAAGATCACCTGAAAATAACGTTCAATAATTGCCTGTATGCCGTTAGTCAATTACCTTTGGCCGCCTGAAAAAATGAAGAAAACACTTACCATACTTTCAAAGGTGCAAAATGCATTCCTCTTGCTGGTACTACTGGCAATACAACCCATGTTTGCAATAGCACAGGAGATCGACCAAAAAGGCGTTGTTAATGCTGACAGCGCAGGCGCCCCTCGCTTCAACCTCCATTTTCAGACCACATACATTTACCAGTACAAGCCGGCCTTTGCAGCAGCTTACAGCGGTGTTCACAGTTTAAACACTGCCGAAGAAAAAGATAACTCTATCACCGGTACATTATATTTTGGTGTACGGCTTTGGAAAGGAGCGGAGCTTTATATCAACCCTGAAGTTGCGGGCGGCAGCGGATTGAGTGGCGCATACGGCATGGCTGCATCTACGAATGGTGAAACCTTCCGCGTGGGTGATCCATCCCCTACCCTGTACCTCGCGCGCGGGTACCTGAAACAAACGATCAATTTGAGTAAAGGAAAGGATACAGTGATGAGTGACGGCGAGAACCAATTACCAACCACATACTCCTCGCACTCTTTATCCTTTTACCTTGGCAAGTTTGGCCTCAGCGACCTGTTTGACAATAATGCTTATGCCACCGGCCCACGTACGTCCTTTCTTAATTGGTGCTTTATGAGCAATGGTGCATGGGACTATGCTGCCAACCTGCGCGGATACACCTACAGCTTTACAACCGCACTGCAATGGGACAATATGACCTATAAAGTGGCGCTTGCTACCTTACCTACAGTTGCCAATGGTCCTGACCTGAATACCAACCTGGGCCAGGAGTATAGCCTGAACGCAGAAGTAACCCGTTCTTATAAACTGAATAACCGGGACGGACATCTCCGGTTACTTGGCTATTATAACAATGGTGATATGGGTAATTATAAAGAAGCCCTCACAAAAAACACAATCCCCGGCTGGGTGCCCGATGTGATCCTTACACGCCAATATGGAAGGGATAAGTACGGCTTCGGCTTAAATTTCGACCAGCAACTTACCAACACCCTCGGCATCTTCGCCCGTGCAGGATGGAACGATGGGCAAAATGAAACATGGTGTTTTACGGAGGCTGACCAATCTATTTCTGCTGGCCTATCACTTAATGGTGCCGGATGGAAACGTAAAGATGACAACATCGGTTTTGCAGTAGTAGTAAATGGCCTGTCGAAAATACATGAACAATACCTTGCAAATGGTGGCCTTG
>CAIJNJ010000109.1 GCA_903821975.1 uncultured Bacteroidota bacterium | reverse complement strand
TTGCACTTGTGCCGCTCTGCCACATGGATCTCTCCCTCAGCTATCGTGCCCTTGCCATCTGTGAGTAGGATGTGATCCCCTTCTTTCATCCGCAATACCTGCCAGATATGTTTGGCGGTATCGGCATCCAGGCTCACCTTGCTGTTTTCAGCAATGGTCCCCGGATAGAAAAAGCGGTGCAGATTCGACATAGGGGACAAAATAACTAAAAAATTAACGCAAAACCATCTGTTTATCAGCGATTAATTTTCTGAGATTGATGAGCGCATACCTCATTCTCCCCAGCGCAGTATTAATGCTTACCCCGGTAACGTCCGAGATCTGTTTAAAACTCAAGTCGGCATATATGCGCAATACCACCACTTCGCGCTGCTCTTCGGGCAGTTCCTCCACCAGTTTGCGCACACTATCGTGTACCTGGCGCTTCTCTATACCGTCTGATGCCATATCGCCGGCACCAAACAGCACCGATATATCCTGGCCATCCGGCAGGGTAACGGGTATCATGTTCCTGGAACGGCGGAAGTGGTCCATACATAGGTTATGTGCCACCCGTATAGCCCATGGCAGGAACTTGCCCTGTTCGGCATACCTGCCCTCTTTTATGGTCTTTATGATCTTCAGGAAGGCATCCTGGAATATGTCTTCGGCAAGGTACTTGTCCTTTACCAGCATATATACAGAGGTGTATACCTTGTCTTTGTACCTGTTTATCAGTACTTCAAGGGCATACTCGTGTCCATGTATATAATCATGGATCAATTCGGCGTCCGATTGGTGGGTTAGCTGCATAACTTCTACCTGTTTTAAACGTTAACGTAAAGGATCACGCGATGCGTTTCATTATTGGTTTAAGTAGAAGTTTTTCCTATAGCAGTTAGTTTTTGTGAGAGATATGAGTGCAAAAAAGTTAAAAATACTGACTCTACCAAATAATTTTAAGAGGTTTTTATCAAATCTTTAACCCTTTATTAATACTAAGACGAGGAACATTACTAAAACGTTGGGAAACTATTTATATATTTTTTTATTTCATCAGTTATTATCTTATAATAATGCGGACAATAGATTAGCACTCAAATCCATATTTTTACCAAAAACCATCCATTATCAAAAACGGACGCATAGCCGGGCTCGATGTTGTAAGAAGTATCGCCATACTGGCGGTGGTGGTCTCGCATTCGTCGGAGTTCCTGCTGCGTATGGCCAATATGCCTCATTTTGGTAGTGCCATCCGTAGGTATGTAAGCTTTGTGCAGCCGCTC
This sequence comes from uncultured Bacteroidota bacterium, assembly GCA_903821975.1. Taxonomy (GTDB): domain Bacteria; phylum Bacteroidota; class Bacteroidia; order Chitinophagales; family Chitinophagaceae; genus Nemorincola. The sequence continues at coordinate 8,880 of CAIJNJ010000109.1, read as the reverse complement.
GGGCCGCTGGGGGTGGAGCTCTTCTTTGTTTTGAGCGGCTTCCTTATCGGCAACATCCTTATCAAAACCTTTATGAATACCGGGTTTTCGTTCAGCGATATGCGCACCTTCTGGGTGCGGCGCTGGTTTCGCACACTGCCCCTGTACTGGCTCATCCTCACTACCGATATTATTCTCTATTATGCGCTTGACCTTAAAAGCCACGAGCTACCCAAAATATTTTACTACTTCTTCCTGCAAAACCTTTGGCTCCCCCATCCGCGGTATTTCTTTGGCGAGGCATGGAGCCTGTCTATAGAAGAGTGGTTCTATATCACCCTGCCCATAGTCATGTATATCTTCGCCCGCATCTTCCGGCCCTTGAATAAGAAGATTTTTCTGCTAAAAGTGTTCACCGGCTATCTCTCCGTGTTTTTACTCATCCGCTTCATCAATGCCTTCCACCCCATCAATGGCCCCGACCTGGACAGCGGCATCCGCAAGGTGGTGCTCTTCCGGCTCGATGCTGTTATGTATGGTGTGCTCTTTGCCTACTTCAATACTTACCGCAAACAATCGTTGGACAAAATAAAAAACCTGCTGCTACTCACAGGCATTACAGGCACCTTTGTTATTTACTACCTGTTTCTCGATACAAGCATTAACATCACAGCATCCACTCAGCCTGCTATCCGTTTTGCAAGTGATGCTTTTCTTTACCTGCTTATACCCTTATTCTTTTCCCTGTGCCTGCCATTTGCCAATAATATCACGGTCATCGGCAACAAATATTTATCTCGTTTCTTCACCCACATCAGTAAGATTTCCTACTCCATGTACCTCGTGCATTACTCATTGGTGTTTATACCTTTCTTCAATCTCATGAAGGCGACCACCCCCGTTGCAACAGTTGCCTTCTACATAATCTACTGGCTTATAGTAATTGCACTGTCGTCCGTTTTATACAAATACTTCGAATACCCCGTAATGCGGTTGCGGGATAAATTTGCCGGCAGGCACGAAAGCGCTACATGATTTATATTTTGTATTAATAGCATATATCAGACCCGTTGAGCCTTGCATTATAGCAGTATGAATGTTAAAAAAGCGGGCTCCGCCTATGGTGCTATAAAATAAACACATCTATCTGTCGTTCTCTTTTCGTTATTTTGCAGATATTTCAGGCGAATTATGAGCATAACTAAGGAGGTAAAGACCGGGTTAATGGTTACAGTGGCACTTGTGATCCTGTTCCTTGGTTTTTATTTCTTAAAGGGCGCAAATGTCTTTTCCAGCGACAAACAATACTACTGTTATTATACTAATGTGGACGGGCTCCAATCTTCGGCATACGTTATGACCCGTGGCCTCAACGTAGGGCATGTGTCTAAAATAGAACTGGTAGATAACAAGGAAGTAAAAGTGACCATAACCATCAATAAAAGTGTGGAAATACCCACCGGCACGGTCGCCGCTCTTGCATCAGGTGATCTTTTAGGCGCCAAGGTCATAAACCTGGACCAGGGGAAAGGACCCGGCCTTATAGAAGGCGGCGCTACACTCCCCACGATAAAAGAATCCGGCCTGGTAGATAAAGTGTCCGACCAGTTAACACCCCGCCTTGCAGAATTGAAACAGACGATAAGCCTTTTCAACACTACGCTCAACGGAATCAATAATGTTGTTGGCGATCAAAACCAGAAGGCCCTTGCAGATGCCATAAATTCTATAAAAACGACTGCCGACAACCTATCCAAGCTTTCAGCCTCATTAAATGCCGAAAGCAGTGAAATGACACAGATCATTCATAATGCCAACAGCATCACCGGCAACCTGGCCAAAAATAACGACACCATACAGCATATACTGGCCAATGCAAGCAATATAACAAAGCAGCTTGCCAATGCGCCTATCCAGAAGACCATTACGGATCTCCAGAAATCTGTTGCCGAGTTACACGGCGTTATGGATAAAATAAACAATAACCAGGGCTCGCTTGGCATGCTCATCAATAACAAAGACGTATATAACAACCTGAATAGTTCGCTGAAGTCGCTCAACGATCTTATGGCCGATATAAAGGCGCATCCCAGCCATTATATAAACGTCACTGTATTTGGCAGTAAAAAATAATGTTTTTCAAAAAAGATCATTTGCAAAAGCAACCCGGAATTACATATACTTTGTGTAAAGCAGCCATGGTTTGCATTTGCTTCTTCTGGGCCTGCAACGCCGCACTTGCACAGCAGGCAGACACAAACAAGATCACCATACACATCCTCAACTCCCGCGTCATCACATTCAACAAGACCGATTCAGGGGAATATGATAAGTTCATAGACTCGGTAGCTTTTCTTGAAGGAACTGATACCTTGTACTGCGACAGCGCGTACCAGAATGTTACCACCAAGAATTTCGAGGCCTTCGGTCACGTAAAGATATCGCAACAGGATGGTACGCATGGCACAAGCGATTACCTGAAATACACCTCGGCCAAGAAACTGGCCTTCATGCGCGGCAATGTAATACTCGTTGACGGCAACAATTACCTGAAATGCGAAGAGCTTAATTATGACCTGGGCACAAAAACAGGTGAATACATGAAAGGCGGCTCGCTGCAAAGCGACAGCACTACTGTTACCAGCAACTATGGGGTGTATAACGTGCATACCAAGGATTCCCGGTTCAAGGGCAAGGTGGTGATCACGGACCCTAAGTACCACATTACATCAGAAGACCTGGGATATAACACCGAAACAAAAATGGAAACATTTTTTGCCCGCTCCGTAGTAACCAGCGACAGCGGCCGGTCGGTATTAACAACAAGCCGGGGCACTTACGACAGCAAAAATGTGATCGCCCGGTTCATAGGCCATTCTTCTATCTGGAATGATGGTGAGTACATAGAAGCGGATTCCATGCACTACAATAAACTCAGCGGATATGGTTATGCCACAGGCAATGTAATATCCATAGACACCGCCCATCACTCCACATTGTATTGTGGTTATGCAGAGTATTTCAGAAAACAGCGCATATTATGGGCTATGATAAAACCTGTAATGGAACAGGTGAATGGCAAAGACACTATCTATATGCGTGCAGATACTTTTTATTCTGCCCCTATGATCAAAGAGATAGTAAGCCACAAGGAAAAAGTCATTCCCGTTGCAGACTCGACACAAATTTCAGATACTTCAAAGGCCGGCAAAGAGGCAGATCGTATAAAGCGGGCGCCTAAAGCAACCGGCGATACTGTTAAAAATACCCAGGCGCTACATCTTGATACTAAAACCCACACTCCTAAATTTGACACCGTCTGGAAAGTACCCCCTTATAAATACCGCATACCGGATTTTATGAGCGATACCAGCAAAGCACGGCCGTTGATACAATACCAATCTGCTCCACCTGCAGAAGCAAAAACAAGCGGGTCCAAAAAAACAAAAGTGAAGACCCCTAAACTGAAAACTGCAGATACCTCTGCTGCAGACACTACAGCCCCTATGTACTTCGTTGGCTATAACCATGTGCTTATCTTTTCCGACTCCATGCAGGGAAAATGCGACAGTGTATGCTACACTCGCAGCGACTCTACTATAAGAATGATAAACACCCCCATAGTGTGGGCGCACAAGAGCCAGATAACCGGTGATACCATACTTCTGTACCTGGACAGTAACCAGCTACGGAAAATGTATGTACCCAATAACGCATTCCTCGTTTCACAGTCCGGTCCTGAAAAAGCAAAACTGTTTGACCAGGTGCAGGGAAAAACACTGACTGCCTATTTTAAGAACAACGAGATACAGAAGATGATCGTTTTTCCGAATGCCGAATGCATCTATTATTCAAAAGATGATAAAGACGGCGCTTATATGGGCGTGCAGGAAGCTACGAGCACGCGCATGGTCATGACCTTCTCCGACCAGAAGATAACAGGCATCAAATTTTACCAGGACCCACACCAGACAATGACCCCTCTTGAAAAAGCCGATCTCCCCAATATGAAACTCAGCAGGTTCAAATGGCTCATAGACCAACGCCCGCAAACGAAGGAAGAACTGTTTAAGTAAGAGATAAGGATAGGTTGATAAGGTGATTTTAACTTTCCTGATTACCTGAAAATATATCCAAATGCAAAATTGAGCGGCATGCTCACTGTGTTTATTATTCCGGTTTCATGGCCTATTGCGCCCAGGTTAATATCAACAACGCTTTCCGGCGCATCTGACGGGTTTGTCCTTCCTTGCTGTGAAACAATTTTATGTTTGACGCCTATGCCCGAGTACACCTCGAACATAAAGTGCCTCTTAAACATTTTATAGAAACCGAATTTCACATTGGCACCATACATTTTCTTGTATATCATGAAGTGGTCATCGTACAAGGTAGAATCTGTCGCTCTTACAAACGTTTCGCTCACTGACGCTGAATATTGCGTATAAAACAACTCCCCTGCCAGGAATAAAGAATGGCTATTCCTGGTTGCAAAATGCCACCTGTATTCACCTTTTACCCGGAAGCCGTTCAATACTGTACGATCAGGGTCAACACTTATGCCGGCCGTCAATTGTACTCCCGAACGTTTGTTGAGCCTGCGCTCAACGCCCACCTGCAGGTTTGGGCTGTTGGGATCTAATATATTAAATAGCGGCAATTTCAGTGCCCAATACGAATATGGTTTGTTCATTTGCCTCGTGGCAAGGGTATCCTGTGCATAACCTTTACCACACAGGGCCGCGAGCAGGAAAATAGAAAAGAATAGGGTGCGTTTCATTACCCTAAACTATGAAAAAAATAAGCGCTATCAAATAATATTTGATGGCGCTTAAGAAAAAATAACTGCCGGTTAATTTGCAAGGGCCTTCCGCATTGCGGGCTCTTTTCTTTCACCTATCTGCTGGCGCCACATGGCATAGTATAGCCCCTTTTCTTCGAGCAGGGTTTTGTGTGTCCCTGTTTCTATTACATTGCCTTGTTCAAGTACATAAATGCGATCCGCATGCATGATGGTGGACAGACGGTGTGCGATCATAATGGTAATATGCTGGCGCTGTGATGTGATGTTGCGCATCGTCTGTGAAATTTCGTCTTCGGTGAGGGAGTCAAGAGCAGAAGTAGCTTCATCAAATATCATCAGGCGAGGCTGGCGCAGCAGCGCACGGGCAATGGACAAGCGTTGGCGCTCACCACCGGAGAGTTTCAACCCACCCTCGCCAATAATTGTGTCCAGGCCTTTTTCGGCGCGGGAAAGAAGATTTTGGCATGCCGCTTTTTGAAGTGCGTTATTTATGTCCGCCTCAGTAGCGCCGGGATTAACAAACAAAAGGTTTTCGCGAATGGTACCGGAGAACAGCTGCGGATCCTGGGTTACAAGACCCATCTGGCGGCGAAGCTCTTCATAATCAATATTAGCCTCGTCATGCCCGTTGTAATAAATGTGCCCTTTAATAGGGTGGTACAAACCCACCAGCAGTTTCACCAGTGTGGTCTTACCACTCCCTGAAGGGCCTACGAACGCGATCGTCTCACCCAGTTTCACATCAAATGAAATGCCATCCAAAGCGGGTCGGTTTGCGCTGTTGTGCTTGAAGGTAACATCAGTGAATTTTACCTCGGCTATGCCATTAATGGCTTCGGGTCTTTCAGGTTTGAACTCAACCGGTTTCTGAAAGAGCGCCTGCATATTATTGAGCGATGCTTCTGCTTCGCGATATGAAAGAATCACATTCCCGATCTCCTGCATCGGCTGCAGAATAAAAAAAGAAAAGAAAGTAAGCGAAAGGTACTGTCCCGGAGTAATGGCACCTCTAAAAATAAAGTATAGAAAAGTCATAACGATCACCTGCTGCAGAAAGTTGACAAAAGTGCCTTGTATAAAGGAAATTGTACGGATGCTGCGTACTTTCTTCAATTCCAGTTTCAATATCTTGATGGTAGTTGCATTGAGCCTGCGTATTTCCTGGTCTGTCAGGCCGAGGCTTTTTACGAGTTCTATGTTGCGCAGCGATTCTGTAGTAGAGCCTGCCAGGGCATTTGTTTCCCGTACAATATTCTTCTGTACTGTTTTAATTTTTTTGCTCAGCATACTGGTAAGCAAGCCCAGCACAACAGCGCCGCCAAGGTATACCAGCGGCAGGTATGGGCTGATGGGCACGCAGTAAATGACCACGAACACGATACCAATAATTGTAGGCAACAAAACATTAAAGAAAGACATGATAAATTTTTCGCAATCTGCACGCACCTTTTGAAGCACAGATAGCGTTTGTCCGCTGCTTTGGTCCTCAAAATCCTGGTACGGCAGGCGAAGTGCATGTTTCAGGCCGTCTGTGTATAGTTGTGCGCCATACTTCTGGATAACCACATTTACGGTGTAATCCTGGAAGTTCTTGGCGATCCTCGAGACCATCGCAAAACCCATGATCATCAGGATAGGGTTTAACGCCTCTCTGAGATAAACTGCCATGGTCCTGGCGTTACCTGCTTTATCGGTAAAAGGGTGGTTGACAAAGTTGTCCAGTATTTTACCCGAAATAATAGGATTGAACAGCGAAAAACTTTGATTGATAGCAGCAAGTATAATGGCTAAAAAGATCATCAGCTTATACCGGCTGAGGTAGGACATCAGTAATTTCATAGCTGCAAAGGTAACAGGTATAATTACTTATCCGGTAATGGCGTTATTAGTATTGTTTATAATGCCATCTTATGGCTTTAAAGGCTTATTTATTCGGGCGTTTCCTATCATCTCCCCAACAATTTTATCTATCGGAAGCGTAAAGGTAGCCGCAGAAACACCTTCCAGCTCCAGCCAATAGGTGCGCTCATTAGGCTCATTATTAATGAGCTTATCCGGGACCTCGGCCGTTACCCGGTAATAGATACTGATCACCTGCGAATCATCAAATGCCGAAGGCTGGAAAAAATCAGTGGTATAAAAGTGCCCCAGCACCTGTATATCTATGTTCAGTTCTTCTTTCCACTCTCGTACCAGGCAGTCCTTAATACCTTCACCCCAGTTCAGCCCGCCGCCAGGAAACTTAATGATCTTCTTTCCGCGTATCATTTCTTCATTCACCAGTATTTTATCATCTTGTATCCAGATGCCATACACCCTTATATTGAAACGCTTGTCCATAGTATAAAGATAATATTCAGGCGCAATCTCATGAAAAAACATGCAGGAAATCATTTTGAAAAAGTAACATTACTTTAATCATGCCTTAATACGTGGTGAATATGTTTGCAAAACAAAAACACATACTTCATGAAAAGGATCTACTTACTGATCGCAACAGCGCTTGTTGTATTAACGTTGAGCAATTGCTCTAAGGAAAAAAATGGTGCTCAACCTGCTCCGGCTACTACCATCGCGGCTCATGGCCTTGCTGCAAGATCGGTTTATACCGGCTGGCCGGAAACATTTGAATCAGGCACCAAGGGCGCTTATGCCGATGGCACAGTTACCTTACCCACCGGGGTTTGGGATCTGAATGATGCGCTTATCGGTAGTTTGTCATCCGACAGCAAGGACGGATCTAAATCAGTAAGAATAGAGAACACTGGTACTGTATCTATGAATTTTAATGTTACCGGCGGTGCCAGCCAGGTATCAATAGCACATGGTGTATATGGCACAGATGCATCCAGTACATGGCAATTATGGTACTCAACCAACAGCGGCAGCACCTGGCCACAGACAGGCAGCACCATTACCACATCATCAACCACGCTCAGTACCGCTACGTTCACAATGAGCATCAGCGGCAATGTACGTTTCCAGGTTCGTAAACTTTCAGGTGGCCGATTAAACATAGATGATTTCAGCATTACAGATAACTCCGGCGGTGGTGGTACGGATACCATACCCACACGCGATGACAACATGGCGATGGGCAATCCAAGCGGCGCTACATCTGTTGTTACCAATACCAATAATTACCTGATGACAAAAGCGCAGTACACCCTTTCCTACAACAATTCTAAAGGTGAAGCTAACTGGGTAAGCTGGCACTTAAGTAAGGCCTGGTTAGGCGCTATTGACCGTTGCAATTGCTTTACTTCAGATGTTACATTACCTTCAGGCTATTTCAGGGCCACTACTTCTAATTATACCAGCACAGGTTTTGACCGCGGACATCTTTGCCCATCCGGCGACCGTACTACAAGCGATACAGACAATGCAAATACCTTCCTGATGACCAATATGACACCGCAAGCTCCGAACATGAATGAAGTAACATGGGAAGCTTTTGAATCATATTGCAGGTCGCTTACAAGCACAGGCAATGAATTATATATCATAGCAGGATGGTCGGGTACAGGCGGAAGCGGAAGCAACGGCGGTACTACCAATACCATCGCAAGCGGCGCTATCAACGTACCTGCCTATTTCTGGAAAATAGCGGTTGTACTTCCGGTTGGCACTAATGATGTGAGTCGTGTAACTACTTCTACCCGTTTGATCGCGATAAAAATGCCGAATACCCAAACAGTGAATGCGCATACATGGGATTATTACCGCACAAGCGTTGATGCTATCGAAACGCTGACCGGGTATGATTTCCTTTCAAATGTACCCACAAGCATCCAGTCTGTTATTGAAGCCCGGGTTGATAATGGGCCAACGAATTAAGAGCTATTTCAAAAATAACAGGGTAGATCATTTACCGGATCCGGAATACTGGATCCGGTATTTTTTTATGGCTTTCTAACGCTTAAGATGACATCAGATTCCGCTCTTGCCCTGCTGATGATCACAGGCGTATGCTCCTTTTCGGATTCCTTTAAGATACCCAGGTATTTTGGGTTTGCATCATTCGATAGCTTGTAAAATTTTTGCGACCGGAGAAAGGTGATCCGTACAAACGTTTCATATTTATTCGGGGTCCGTAT
>CAIJNJ010000108.1 GCA_903821975.1 uncultured Bacteroidota bacterium | reverse complement strand
GTGCCTACATAGGTTGTCGTATCGCATGGTGAGTTTCCACGCACTACGCAATAGACCGTATCGTTCTCATTATATAGCCGTGTTGTGAAAGTAGCATTTGTAGCACCGGGTATTGAATCGCGGTCTACGTACCATTGGAATGTAGGAGCAGAGCCACCAAATGTAACATCAGAATAGAATGTATACACTTCACCGAGGTATGAACTGGTATCAGGCCCAAGTGTGGATATGACCACGACAGGCGCTACAAGCGGATAAACGTTCATAGTGATGTTGGCATGTACAACACCGGGAGATGCACATACACTATGCGTTGTCAGTACACAGGAAACATAATCGCCGTGTGCGGGATTGTAACGGAGCGTATCTCCGGTGCTTAAATAACTACCAAATAATTCCCAGACAAATGTAGGTGCGCCGCCGTTTGTAGCATTTGCCACTAACGTCACCGGTGAATGATCGCATAACAACGAGTCAGGTGATTGAGAGATAGTGAGCGATGCAGGTAGCGGCGTTATTACACGGAACGGCATGGTGACGTAACAACCGGATACCAGTGTATAGGATATATGCACTGTACCTGCCGTTGCACCAATAACCTCTCCGGTAAATGCAATGGAAGTGGCTATAGTGCCATCGCTGCTGCTCCAAACACCACCTGCAGTGGTATCAGATAATACAACAGATGAACCAAGGCATACTGTGTCTGTGCCAAGGATAGGAGACGGTATAGCATCTACATTTACAGGAGCTGTTACATAACAACCGGTCGGCAACATGTAGGTTATAGTCGACCCTGAACCAGCTGTGAGGCCTGATACTGCGCCTGTGGATGACACAGCTACCGATGCATTACTGCTGCTCCACGTACCGCCGGCACTTACATCACTTAATGATATTGTAGAACCAAAACATACAGTACCTATACCTGTAATTGCTGCAGGTAATGGATTAATGGTAACCGGATACGTGGCAGGATTGCAGGCCAGCGTACTATACGAAACCAATACGGTGCCGGTAGTTAAGCCGGTAACAGTACCACCTGCACTTATATTTGCCGTGCCGGATGCGTTTGTAACACTCCATGTTCCTGTAGAAATACCATCGGTCAATGTTATTGCATTGCCGATACATACTGCATTTGGACCACCAATAGCCGTAGGAGGTGTATTTACAGTGATCGGGAAAATAGTGATACAACCGGTAGGCAGCGTATAAATAATGATGCTGCTTCCTGCGCCGGCACCTGTAACGGCACCTGTCGTGGAACCTACCGTCACATCTGCATTGCTGCTGCTCCATGTACCGCCTGCCGAAAGATCGCTGAGGTTGGTCGTTAATCCTATACAAACAATATTAGCGCCTGAAATACCGGATGGCAGCGGATTAACAGTAAACGTAACCGAGGTATTACAACCGGTACCCAATGCATAAGAGATAGTAGTGGTGCCCGCGGCAAGAGAAAAAACAGAACCTGTAGCCGAACCAACAGTGGCAACCGAAGTATTACTGCTGCCCCATGAGCCACCTATAGTGGCATCACTGAGTGTAACGGAATAGCCTCCCGCACACAAACTATCCTGCCCGGAAATTGCAGCCGGTAATGGATTCACCGTAATGGTATTTGTTGCTGTGCAGCCACCAATAGGTAATGTATAAGTAATAGTAGTAGTACCCGCAGATAACCCGGAGAGTACCCCGGAAGTAGATCCGATAGTGCCGGCAACAGTATTGCTGCTGGCCCATGTACCGCCTATTGCCGGATCTGTAAGTGATACCGACGAACCGATACAAACATTATTAGGGCCCACGATAGCAAGCGGAGAGGCATTAACCGTTACCACCAATGTGGATATACAACCCGTAGGCAGCATATAAGTAATAGTAGCCGTACCCACAGAAAAACCTGTAACAATACCTGAAGAAGAACCGACCGGTGCAATGGCACTACTGCTGCTGCTCCATGTGCCACCTGCAGTTGCATCACTGAGGTTAATAACAAGACCGGCACAACCGCTGGCAAGACCGGTGATTGCTGCAGGCAATGGGTTAACTGTAAAAGTTGTTGTTGCATAACAGCCTGCAGGCAATGTAAAACTTATGGTGCTTGTTCCTGCAGTAACACCGGTAACTACCCCACTCGCTGAGCCTATATTCGTATTTGCATTACTGGTACTCCATGTACCTCCTCCTGTAGGGTCAGACAAGGTTGTGGATAATCCCTGGCATACAACCGGCGCACCACTGATAGCTACAGGCGATGGATTGACAGTGAATACACTGATCGTATTGCAACCTGCCGGTAATGTATATGTAATATTGATAGTCCCCACGGAGAAGGCGGAAACACTGCCGGAAGAAGAGCCTATTGTTGCAATCCCGGTATTACTGCTTACCCATGTGCCGCCTGTAACCGCATCACTTAATGTTGTGGTAAGGCCATTACAAACACTCAGCACTCCTGAAATAAAGGCAGGCGACGGATTTACGGTAACCACCGCCAAAACCGGGTTACAGGTAGCCGTAGTATACGATATGGTTGCTGTACCTGCGGTAACGCCGGTAACAATGCCCGTCAAAGAACCGACAGTTGCATTGGCACTGCTGCTTGTCCATATACCACCCGCAACGCCATCGCTCAATGATGTATTAAGACCTTCACAAACAGTAAGTGTCCCTGCTATCGCTGTTGGCGCGGGGTTCACAGTTACTGTTGTAGCAATAAGGCAGCCTGTAGGCATTGTATATGTAATATTAGCCGTACCACTACCCACACCACTGAGTGCGCCGGATGAAGAACCTATTGTTGCAACACCAGTATTATCACTCATCCAGGTGCCACCGCCCAGCGCATCAGTGAGCGTGGAACCTAACCCCTGGCAAATGTTTGTAACACCATTGATAGCAGTGGGCGTAGGATTAATGGTAGCTGTTGTAGTTATATAGCAGCCAGTGCCAAGTGTGTAACTTACAGTTGCCGTTCCCGCTGTGACGCCAGTGAGCAACCCGGTACCGGATCCGATATTTCCATTAGCATTGCTGATACCCCACGTGCCTGACAAAGTCAGATCAGACAAAGTTGTTGACAGTCCAACACAAACTACCGGTGTTCCAAGAATAGCAGTTGGCAGCGGGTTGACCGTTACAACTGTGGTTGCTGTGCAACCAGTAGATGTGAGTGTAAAAGTTATTGTCGTTGTCCCGCCGGAAATGCCGGTAACAATACCGGAAGCCAAACCCACAGTGCCCACGGCAGTGTTGCTACTACTCCATGTACCGGCGCCTGTGGCATCGGTAAGGTTTGTATTTGCACCCTGGCAAACAACCGTTGTCCCCGAAATGGCCGCAGGTGTTGCAATAACTGTGACGACTGTTGTAGCCGTACATCCGCCGGAAGTATAAGTAATAGCCGATGTGCCTGTTGTGTTCCCTGTTACTATACCGGACGATGAGCCAATCGTAGCCACAACAGTGTTGCCGCTGGTCCATGTACCGCCGGAAGTGGGATCACTCAGTGATGTTGTGGAACCCTGGCATACAGTAGTGATACCTGTAATAGCCGGCAGCGTACAGTTTACTGAAACCGTATAATTATCGAAGTAAGAATAGTTATCAGCATCTAAATAAAAAATGAAACTAACTGATGTGGCTTCATGGTTGCTGAAGAAACCAAATGAACTCATAGCAGTACCTGTATATGTAGCATTAACAGCCGAGCCACCTGATGTAGTGACCCCTACGGCAGGGTTTGCAAAAGCAGTAGTGCCATCATCGCGCACATAGAGTGTCCATGTGTTGGTGGCAGGATCATAGGTAACACGTACACTTGCGTAATCGGTAGCATTTGCCAGCAGCACAGTTGAAGATATGATCGTGGTTACAGTACCTTGCAAGCCTCCGGTGTACCTGATAAGTTCTATCGCTCTTGGCGTAGCCGGGTTAAAGGCAACAGCATAGCCATTACCTGCAGTACCTAATGTAGCACTTGTACTCGCCAGCACCACTACTGCATTATCCTGTGTATTTGCAAAACCGGATGCGGCTATGGTAGTCATCATATTGAACGTCCAGGTAACAATACTTGTATTTGCTGATAACGTCGCATTGAACGGGGCTGAATACCCTGCAAGTGGCGCGGTGGTTTGCGAATAAGAATTGGTAGTGGAAGTGCCGATAAAAACATACGGCCCACCGGAAACCCACTCAACGAGTTGGTTATTGGTAAATGTGGTAGGCACAGGGTCTGTACCACCCACCTGCACTCCTGAATAAGTGGCTGTGCCGATCACATTGGTAAATGTCAGTGCGGGTGTTCCTCCCGGGATAACTGTGCCGGCGCCGGTAAAGTCGTTTGTGTAAACGGTTGTTTGTGCATGAACGTTAATACAGTTGCCTATTACAAGGGATGAAAAAATAGCAACAAATGCGTAAAGTTTATTCATATAGGAGTTATTTAAAAACGTTTAGGTTTATTCCTGATGTTTATAATAAATTCTAACGCTGAATATCAGGTATAAAATTACGACTAAATAGCTTACCAGCCAACAATTTCGGTGGTATTGCTCTTAGTTAATAACCATCAATGCACATACGGCGTATGGCTTTAAGTGATACTTCTGAAAACGGTATAACGCAGCAGCATTTCCAGCGCCAGGGATATTACGGCTATCAATGCAAAAGGGAAGAATAACTCTGCATAATGTTTGTAAGAAGTGATATCGATACGTGTCTTCTCCATCTTATCAATATCCGAGTACACATTTGCCAATGATTGATTGCCGGTAGCACGGAAATACTTACCACCCGTCTCTGAGGCTATTGTTTTCAACAGGGGTTCATCTATCTCTACGGGCATCATCTGTTTCTGTATACCGGCTGCTGTCTGCACAGGTACTATAGCCTGCCCCATAGTACCCACCCCAACAGTATACACCCTTATTTTATAAGCTTTGGCGATCTCAAGTGCCGTAAGCGGGCTTATGGGATTAGAAACGTTATTCACACCATCTGTCATCAAAATGATGATCTTACTTTTACCCTTCGAAAAACGGAGCCTGTCGACCGCTGTTGCAAGGCCGGCGCCAATCGCAGTACCATCCACCAGCATCCCTGTTCTAATCTGTGAGAGCTGGTCTTTCAGCACATTATGGTCAATGGTGATAGGACACATGGTAAAACTTTCTGCTGAAAATATTACAAGGCCCATCCTGTCCGTTGGCCGCTGGTCAATGAATTTAAGTGCCACGGCTTTAGCCGCCTCAATACGGTTTGGCTTAAAGTCTTCTGCCACCATACTACCTGATATATCCATGGCAAGTACTATATCTATACCCTCACTATCTATGTTCTCGGTGGTGTTTGAAGATTGGGGACGAGCAAGGGCTATCGTTAAAAAAACAAGCGTAATGATGCGCAACACAAACAAGATGGGACGGAATTTTGCCTTACCACCCGCATGTGCCGCGTTAATGCCTGCCAGCGTGGTAAGCCGCATAGCGGGGTTATCTTCTTTCTTACTCCTCATCTGCCACCATATCATTATAGGTATCAGCAGCAGGAGCGCAAAAAAAGCCGGATGCGCAAATGAAAGATGTTTCCAGTCAAGGAATGTGCTCATATTGTATTTTCAGTTGGGGTTATAATAATTACCGGCTTCGATGTTTGTACAAACTCCTTAGCCTTTTCCATAGCGTCCATATGTTCCTGCGGCAGCGGCTGTGCCTTTGCAAACTTCGCAAGGTCAGCAGTGCTCAATATCACAGACAACAAGCTGTGGTATGGCTGCAATTCCCTGTGCAGTTGTACTTTATACAGCAGCTCATCCGTAGTCAATTCCATTGCAGGTGTGCTGAAACGTTCTTCAATATAATTTCTGACAATATCGGTAAGGTCCACATAGTATTCCTTTACCTGGTTCTTCTGCCATAACTGGCGTGCGTCCAGTTCATTAAGCAGGCGCAAGGTCTTTTCCTGCAAGGTCTCCGCGGGACCGGCGGGCTTTGGTGGGGCGTTTTTCTTCTTCCTGATAAAGTATATGATCGCAAAAATGATCAGCGCCATCAGTAATCCACCACCTATAATGTACCCTATATAATCGCGCCAGTTACTCTTTACATAAATGATATTCTTGATCCCTTTGAAGCCCTTGGTGGTATCTACTGCAACCGTCTGTACCAACAGGCTAAAAGAATCGGTCTGTACCGTGTATGCAGCACCTGTATTGGGTATTACCGGGAATACTAAAGCAGGTATTTTAAACATGCCGGAATCAAAGCCTGTAATGAGCAGTCGCTGGCGATAGGTAACAAAGCCACCCTGTTTTTGCGTATCTATTTTTCCTTTCTCTACTATTTCCAGGTTATTAATAGAGTCAGGTATAGCAGCCCACTGCACCCGCCCTGCTGATGGATTGTTTCTTACCTCAATGAATAAGCGAGCCTGATCGCCTACGGTGATGCGGGTGGCGTCCATACGGGCGCTTGCCTGCGCATCAAGCTGCTGGGCGAAAGAAGAAAACGAAAGAAAAACCCCAACCCCTAAAGGGGCTATTCTCATGATCTTAAATACATTTCTACCACTTCCCGAAAGGAACGTATGTATCATGCTCATTTTTATTCTAAAATTCAAATCAATTAAGCTCATTTATAAATTTCTTTTTCCTACCCTTTCAAAAGCCCATGAATGGCCCCCTTTAGGGGGTTGGGGGTTTTATCTCCCTTTAAAATAGGTCTGCAGTATTTTCACATAATCATCGTCTGTGCGCACATGCAGTAAGGACGCACCGCTCTTGCGGAAAGACTGAATGCAGTATTTGTTCTTATCATCAAATGCCTTTCCGTATTGGGTTCTCACAGCCTTATTATCTGTATCTACCCATATCATTTTCCCGCTTTCTGCATCCTGTACCTGAATCAGTCCTGCCGCAGGCAATTCTTTATCGTACTTATCAAAAATGTGTATACCCAGCAAGTCGTGCTTGCGGGCGGCCAGTTGTAAAGCGTGGTCATAAGGTTGGCTCACAAAATCGCTGAGTACAAAAGTGATGCTGCGCTTCTTAAGCACATTGTTCAGAAATTCAAGAGCCACACCTACATTGGTATCACCGGTATGTTTTGGCTCCAGCGCTATCAGTTCGCGTATAATGCGCAATATATGCCCTTTACCTTTCTTAGGGGGGATATACTTTTCTACCTTATCGCTAAAAAATATAACACCTACCTTATCGTTATTGGTAGTGGCAGAGAAAGTAAGCACGGCCCCCATCTCGGTGATCAGGTCACGCTTGAGTTGTTTTTGCGTACCGAAAAGAGAACTGCTGCTTATATCCACGAGCAGCATCACAATAAGTTCCCTTTCTTCCTCAAATATTTTTACGAACGGGTGTGAAAAACGGGCGGTTACATTCCAGTCTATGAATTTAACATCATCTCCGGGAGTATATTCCCGCACCTCGCTGAACGACATTCCCCTGCCCTTGAAAGTAGAATGGTATTCTCCGGCAAAGATGTGATTGCTCAGCCCCTTCGTCTTAATCTCTATTCTCCTTACTTTTTTAAGTATCTCAGCGGTTGTCATCGGTTATAAGTTGTAAGCCTGCCTGCCGGTTGGCAGGTCGTGAGTCAGTTCATTTTAAAACCTGTAACCAGGCTCTCAAATTTACCTGCTTCGCAAAAGTAACCGTTCGAAACTTTATATGCCAAACTATAATACTTAAAAATTTCTAAAAATCAGGAGCGCTTCTTTACCCCCACCCTAACGAAAATATTTTTTTGTGGGTAACTTTTAGGTGCATTTTACTCGCAAATCCTTTACCGTAGCGATTATTATATTTTTCTACATTTCCCATTCACACCCCATAGTTTTTGCCTATTCCGTTTTCGAACTAACCTTATAAAAGCAAATGATCTTCCGCACTAAAAAATACCATATGCCACAAACGTTATGCCTGAGATGGCAAATGGATGAAAAAGATATCCACAAATTTCAAATCGAGTGTTTTATAATTTGCTATGGCGCAAAATATAATTTACATTAAATATATAACTTGACGTTTTCAAGATTCAGCTACCTCCCATAAATCTCAGACCATGCCCTGCCCTTCTGATACTTGTCAATGAGGTGAAAGGAATTGTCTTTTTTAACATCATTGTACCTGTAGTCACTTTCCATGTTGTCGAAAATTACAAATTCCGTGTTTTTATCTATACCCCAGCGTACATTGGTAAACACTTTATCGCGGGACAAGAAGCCGCAATCAGGATTTACAAGATGCTGGGTCTCCAGGAAAGAACAAGTGCTGACAGCCCTGCTGTAATACCCGTTCTTCTCCATATAAGCAATCACATGCTGGTGCACGTCGATACCGTCAAATGCCCCGGGATCTGCATCTCCCGAGCCGTCGTTGGTATAAAAGGAAAAGAATGCAATCACAATAAAGGCGCCTAACAATGGATAAAACACCTGCCGGTATGTGCGCGACATCAATGCCTCGAAAATGACCGCAGTAAAAAACAGGAGTGGAACGATGGCTGCCAATAAATACCTGGGCGTAAAAAAGTTCATTGCAGAAAAACAAAAGAAACAGAGAATGAATGCGCAACTGATGACCGAGAATTTTTCCTGCAGTACATTACTGTATATTTTCAAACGGCTTAATGAATAGAGAAACAATATGACAGAAAAAATGAAAACTATAAAGAAAGGAACAGAAGGCAGCAGCCTGCCCGCACGCATATCGTCTACAAAATAATAAATAGCTATAGCAGGAAGGAAAATAACGAGGTGCCACGTATTTTTATTTTTTATGGTTGCAAAAACAGAAAGTAATAGCACCAAAATAAAATACCAATACCTGTAATCTCTCAGAAATGCGCTGCATACTACGCTCATCCGGAATGTGTACCAAAACGATTTCCATTTATACTCAATGAGGTCATTGTGTAACGGAAAGATATACCAACCATTGACATGTTTCTGTATAAGAAAAAAGACACAGATCAACAGGCAGGGCACAGCCACTGATGAAAGGCTGAGCAGACGTACTTGCATCCTTTCCTTTTTATTGAATAAGCCAATAACCGCGGCCACCCCAAAAACCACACCAGTTATGAGGCCGCTCTCCTTGGTGTAAAAAAGAGCCGTAAGGCATAAAGCAGCAAGTAAATATTTATCCTTGACAAAAAAGTAAATACTCAGAAATACCAGCAACGCCACCAATACTTCAGGCAATAAAAAAGATGACTGTACAAAGAAAATAACCTGGGTGGCTACAAGCAACAAACTCATAATTGCCACTCGTTTATTAAACAAACTTAAGCCTGCTTCATAAACAACGACCAGCATTGCAACTGAAATCAGCAAAGCAAAAGAATGCATGGATACGTGCGATGCCCCGAACACATTCATCCATATTGCGCCGATAGCATGAAAGAACAAAGGATGCCCGCGCGTCAGGTTCGGCTCAACAGAGCCGGGCATTAAGCTGGCTCCATGGCGGTACATGGCCCTGATAGCAGGCACGTATGGCCAACTCTCGTCCCAGTAGTAAGCATAGAACAGGTACGGGATCTTGCAAATAACAAACACAATCACGACAAGAAATAATGCCAGCCTGTTTTTAATGAAATTGATCATTAACGTAAATGTAAAACAAACCCCGCTTTACAAGTAAAAAAGATAACCGGGATCATTATCAGGTTATCACCTTCTCATTCATCTGCTCAACGGCAGTGTACAAGTTATGGTATGCACCTCTGGCAGCAATTAGCGACTCATGATTACCCCGCTCTATGATATTGCCATGATCCATAACAATGATCTCATCGGCCTTACGAATGGTGGAAAGGCGGTGGGCGATAACTATGGAAGTACGGCCCTTGATAAGGGTATCTATAGCATGCTGTATCAGTTGCTCGCTTTCACTGTCTACCGAAGAAGTAGCCTCGTCCAGTATGAGTATGGATGGATCGTACAGCAAGGCACGAGCAAAGGACAAAAGTTGGCGCTGTCCCTGCGATAATGAATTGCCACGCTCCATTACATCAAAGTCGTAACCGCCGGGCAGCCGCATAATGAAATCGTGGATGCCGAGCATTTCGGCCACCTCTTTTACCTTTTCATGTGGTATCTCGTGATTGCGAAGTGTAATATTATCAGATATAGTGCCCGAAAAAAGGAAGACATCCTGCAATACAATGCCTATATGCTTACGGAGGTTGTAAATATCATACTCTTGCAGGTCACGACCATCAATAAGTATGTGCCCGCTTTCAATTTCGTAAAGCCTGTTCAGTATACTTATGAGCGATGTTTTGCCTGCACCTGTGTGCCCAACAACAGCAAGCGTTTTCCCTGCTTCTATATCAAAGGAAATGCCTTTCAGCACAGGCACACCGGGATTGTAACTAAAATGTACAGCCTTAAATTCCACGTCGCCCTTGATCATTCCGGGTACAAGGGTACCGTTATTGTGCGGAAATTCTTCACTGTCCAGCACAGTGAAAACACGTTCGCCAGCTATCACCCCCATCTGCAGTACATTGAATTTATCGGCCATCATGCGCAGCGGGCGAAAGAGCAGGTTAAGATACAGCACAAACGATATGATAACCCCCGGAGTGGCACCGGAATGCATTATACGAGCTGCACCATACCATACCAGCAACCCAAGAGATGAGGCAAGTATTATCTCCACGATGGGGAAGAAAACAGAATAGGCAAAGATGCCCTTGATATTAGCATCGCGATGCTCTTTATTGATGTCATTGAATTTGCCCATCTCACGCTGCTCTGCTGCAAATGCCTGCACGATATACATACCTGTGAGATGCTCCTGTACAAATGCATTAAGCGCAGGCACCGCATTCCGTACCCGCTGGAAAGATTTATTCACAGCCTCTTTGAACCACCAGGTGGCAAGTATAAGCAGTGGAAAGGTAGCGAGGCAAACCAATGTGAGCCGCCAGTCGGTACACAGCATAACGATGATGATACTGATGATGGTAAGCACATCTGCAACGATGGAAATGATACCTTCTGAAAATACATCATTGATAGACTCAATATCGTTAATGGTGCGTGTGGTGAGTGTGCCTATTGGGGTGCGGTCGTAATAAGCTATATTCTGGAAAAGCACCTTTTTGAATACGGCATTGCGCATATCATTTACCACTGTTTGCCCCAGCCAGTTGGTTCGGTAAGTAAACCAAAACCGGAACAGGCTTTCGAGCAACAGAATACCTAATTGAAATACACTTATCCAGATAAGACCAAGCAACAGATTATTACCAATGTATTTATCAACAGACACCTTAATAAGATACGGCCTTAACGGAGAAATGATGGCGAGCACAATAGCCAATGCCATTGCAAGGAATAACGTTTTCTTATACGGCCCTGTAAAAGAGAACAGGCGCCGCAGCAATTTAAAGTCGAAGACCTTTTTTATGGTTTTATCAGTCGCCAAAGATTACTGTTCCTCTTTTACACTCATTAAATATGCCTTGATAAAATCATCCAGCTCGCCATCCATTACCGGCTGCACATTACCTACTTCATAATCTGTACGGTGGTCCTTTATCATCTTGTAAGGGTGGAACACATACGAACGTATCTGAGACCCCCACTCTATTTTCTTTTTATTGGAGTTTGTGGCGTTGAGTATTTCCTGGCGTTTGCGCAGTTCTTCTTCATAGAGCCTGCTCTTCAGCATGGTCATTGCCTTCTCCCTGTTCTCCCCCTGTGTACGTGCTATCTGGCACTCTACTATAATGCCGCTGGGAATGTGCTTGAGGCGTACAGCGGTTTCCACCTTGTTCACGTTCTGGCCGCCCGAACCGCCTGACCGGAAGAAAGCCCATTCCACGTCTGCCGGGCTCACCTGTATATCTATGGTATCATCAATAAGCGGGTATACGAATATGGATGCAAAGGAAGTATGCCTGCGCGCATTGGAATCAAAAGGAGATATGCGCACAAGTCGATGTACACCGCTTTCTGCTTTAAGAAGACCGTATGCAAACTCACCATCAAACTCCAATGTGGCCTGCTTGATACCGGCACCATCACCATATTGCACATCTACCTCACTCACCTTCCAGCCCTGTTTTTCACCATACATACGGTACATACGCATCAGCATCTCTGCCCAGTCCTGGCTTTCTGTGCCGCCCGCGCCACTGTTGATGACCAGCATTGCCGGCATTTCATCTTCTGGCTCGTTAAGGGTAGATTTAAATTCCAGTTCATCGAGTTCTTTGGCGGCTTTATCATACGTTTCTTTCACCTCTTCTTCTTTAGCCTCACCTTCTTTCCAGAAATCATGCAGTATTGCGAAATCCTCTACTGAAGATTTAACCCTGTCATAAAAGTCGGTCCAGTATTTATCTATTTTTATTTCCTTTAATATGGCGGTTGCACGGGCATTATCGTCCCAGAAACCGGGGGAAAGCGTAAGCGCCCTGTCATTTTCCAGCTTAGCCAGCCTGTCGTCTATGCGAAGAAAGCGATGCAGGTGGGCTATGCGGTCCCGCATTTCTTTCAGGTTTTCCTGTGT
>CAIJNJ010000107.1 GCA_903821975.1 uncultured Bacteroidota bacterium | reverse complement strand
TTGGTTAAATAGTCGTTTGTTTTGCAAGCAAATATCAACTTATCTCTTATCAACCATTCAACTTGTCAACCTATCAACTTATCTCTTATCAACCTGTCTCTTATCAACCTATCAACTTATCAACCATTCAACCTATCAACCTATCAACTATCTTCCCCTGCACTTCTTTCAACTGCTCGGGGCTTAGCTTCATTTTATGGGCAGTAAAATTCAGGTCGTTCGATGAATTTATGGGTACGAGGTGCATATGCGCGTGTGGCACTTCCAGGCCAATAACACTGATGCCACACCTGTCGCATGGGAAAGCACGCTCTATCGCCTTTGCTATCGGCTTTGCAAATACCAGCCATTCACTGAGTAATTGGTCATCCACATCAAATATCTTGTCTACCTCCGTTTTACATACCACCAGCACGTGGCCTTCTCTTAGCGGAAAAATGTCAAGGAACGCAAAGAAATGATCGTTCTCGGCAATTTTATAGCAAGGTATTTCTCCTGCTATTATTTTTGAAAAAATACTCGCCATTATGCTGAGATGTTTTCTATCTTAAGTTTGAATGTTCCTACAGGCGCTGTGATCTCGGCAGTATCACCTACATGCTTTCCCAGCAATCCTTTGCCTATCGGCGATGTTACGGATATCTTACCCAGTTTCAGATCTGCTTCTTTTTCAGATACTATCTGGTAAACCAGTGTTTTCTTGGTACCCAGGTGTGTTACGGTAACCTTACTGAGAATAGATACTTTGCTTACGTCTATATCCTTGGCATCTATTACCCTCGCCGACATTAACGCGGTTTGTAATTGTGCTATTTTCGCTTCGTGGTGTCCTTGTGCTTCTTTAGCAGCATCATACTCCGCATTCTCTTTAAGGTCTCCCTTTTCTCTTGCTTCAGCTATTTGCCTGGCTATCTCCGCGCGCCCGGTAGTTTTGAGCATGTTCAACTCCTCTTTCATTTGCGCCAGGGTCTCTTTCGTCAGGTAGTTCAGATCAGACATTTTTATTGTTATTTAGTTACTACAGAAAAAAAATACAACGCCTCTGTGTAACAGAAGCGTTGTAATGTAAAAATACAAAAATTTTAATTATCAGCGTGTTAAACGCAGGGAAAGCATATGAACTCCGTTAGCCGGGCGCTCAGTAGGCCTGAAAGAATAATCAAAGGCAAACATCGGGCCTCTGCCTCCTATCCTGGTTTGAACCGTGGCACCCACTGCAAGACCCATATACATGGTAGTGCTTGTTGCAGAGTTGCCTATACCATTTTCATACCTGTAAGCAGCACGCAGCATGAACAGGTTCCGGAACCCATACTCTACTCCGGCTCCTAAATAGTCATTGTTAAACGAATTTGACTGGAAATTTGCAATTACCGAAAGCCTGTGCATCGGAACTGCATCCTTTGAGCTCAAATGCTTTTCATCAAGAAATAAGTCATAAGACGCACCGATGTTAAGGTAAGTAGGCATTTCAAATTTATCGGAAGGATAAGTTTCAGTTACCGCATAGGTAGGTGAGCTTTGTGGTTGCTCCCCGTTTACAGAGAAACCGGTACCTGAAAAGTGCATATTGGTACCAAGGTTCCTCAGCGTGATCCCGAAATGGAAGTTATCCCTTTTTCCGGTCACATACTGGATACCGCCTTCAAATGCAAGGCCTAAAGCATTGATATTACTGATCTGCTCAGAAACATACGTAGCAGCAACACCCGCATTGATGTGGGTAGAGAATTGCTTTGAAAATCCCAGCTGTACGTTCAGGAACTGCGGATGGTAAGAGCCCTGTCCTTCCGGGTTAAAATAGTTAGTGGTAGTGATATCACCGAAATTCATCGACATCACATTCAGGCCTATTACACCTACTTCACCTATTTTCTGGGCTACTGCGATGTCATTGATGCTGATGTTGGTACCGCTAAGGTATATACCATGTGAAAGGCCAACCTCGGTCGATGAATCCTGCGCCAAACCGGCAATGTTACCTTTCATTGCTTCAATACCGCCTACAGATGACGTATTAAGACCAAACAGGCCCGTTGAGCGTGCCCATGGATTGATCAGCAATTCTGCTGCTCCAGCCTGGCCGGTACGATCCTTATTGCCGGCAAAACCGTTAAAAGACATTCCGATAGCGCAAATTGCAACTATAGCTTTTTTGGAAAAGTTTCTCATAAATATATAAAAATAAATACTTATTATCCGTGCCTGTTTTTGCAGGCACGGATTAAATTGATTTTAGTAAGTTGTTACATCTATCGGACGGGTAGCGCCAAACCAGCGTATCACCGTTTCTCCTATTCCTTCTGCTTTCACATCCATCAGGTACATACCGCTCGCTATCGGCAGGCCGGCAGAGTTACGGATATCCCAGTCAATATATGAAGTACCCGGATCATTCTTGCTCAGCGAGCGTATCAATGCACCGTCAAGGGTGTAGATATTGATATTTGCAACTGCAGGCAGGTTTATGATCCTCACCTTAGTATCAAAGCGGTTTTGCTCATATCCCGAGTAACCATAGTATGGGTTTGGCACAGCATAGATCCTGCTTAAAAGCGCACTCCTGTTTGAAGTATCAGACAAGTGAGATGGAGCCAGGTTCGAAGTGCTGAACGTATAGTATGGGTTCGTTGGCGTAACGCTCGCTACCGGCACAGTGGTCAGTGTTGTTGGGTCAACAGCCTCATAAGGTGCATACGGACGGGTAACCCTGAACCTCAATTTGGTTGTTGTAGGTATGATACCATCTGCAAGTGATGTCAGGCTTAAGCTTGGATTCAGCGTTGGAATACCTACCCATGCAATACCTGAGTATGCATATTTTAAAGAAGTAAGACTAATATTAGGATTAGACGCCCTCACATTTGCCATGAACACTCTGTCACTGTCATACTGTGTTGCAAAAACATATACTGCATGTTTACCGCCAAACAAGATAGAACCGCTGAACTGGCTGAACATGTTGGCGCTCGGATTCCATATCATATCATTACCATTATCACTTGCCAGGTACGAATCTTCACCAAACACAATATTCAGGCGCTTTCCTGTACCCTGGTCAATTGCATAACCCGGGAACCATGACATACCTGCATCAGAAGCACTCTCGGAATATACAGGTGTATTGTTACCGGTATAATCACCGTTCCAGCCTGCATGTCTCCTGATAAAGAACTTGGATGCCCCGCCTTGTGATAACGTAGTGTCTTCCTGCATTTCTATAACGGCACATCTTGTCCATTTGTTTCTGTCTTTGGTAAACACAAGGTCTACATCCGGCATTCTGCTCATTATTGCCCTTTGAGAATCTACGGACAATTCTGCAGCGCCTACTTCAAATCCACATACCGCACCTGTACCCGTGTGCCCGCCTAAATAATAAGCTGCAGCCAGTGCGTATGGGCCCCATGTGCTCTTGGTTGGAGAAAAATTGCTGAACATATTCTCATACCAGGAGTTAGTATCCACCTTATAGTCATTGAATTGACATGGCTCCGGATGAATGTATGTCTGCGTATTACCTGAACGCAGCCAGTTAGCAAAACTACTGTCCGTAAGGTCTTGTATACCCCACAACCATGGCTGTGATGGGTCCTGGAATGTAATATCAGAAGTGATATATCC
Organism: uncultured Bacteroidota bacterium; assembly: GCA_903821975.1. GTDB lineage: Bacteria > Bacteroidota > Bacteroidia > Chitinophagales > Chitinophagaceae > Nemorincola. The sequence continues at coordinate 5,433 of CAIJNJ010000107.1, read as the reverse complement.
GTTGCCGTTTATCTGGTCGAAACCTGGCTTATGCACCTGCTGTATGGATACCGAAAGGCCATATTCCTCAAGAATCTGCTCATTAAGCGTAGCAATATTCGCTTCGCTGTATATCACAGTTTGCTGGTTATTCTTATCTATTCCGGTCAGCCTCCAGGTACCGGAAGTTGTAATACCGGTTGCTGCTGTGCTTGAACTGTCTATCTGTAATATCCAGTTGTAATCAGGAACCAATACAGGATCAACAACCTTAACGTTGATCGGTCCTGCGCCATCCTGGTATACTGCCTGGTCTACCTGGTTGTTCGATAATGCGATCGCTTCTGATGAGTCGGTCAACTGTACAAGATTACCGCCGTTACCTACACCTTCCATACGGGTAATAACCACGCCCGATCCGTATTCCGAATTCAGCACAGTTCCCATTGCGCCACCTGCGTTGTTACCAACATCAGCAGGGTTTGGCATAGCAGCAACGATCGGGATATTGATACCACCGGCACCATGCGAACTGCCTATATAAGGCGCATCCTGTGTGAAGGTCGGGTGCTTCGGATCGAAGCTTGCAAAGTTATTGTAAGCATATGCGATAGCTACGTAGTAATATGTCTGGTAATTTACCAGGTTCTTGTTCGATGTTGTTGTGAACTGGTCCTGGCTGATCTCAAAGCTGTGAGTGATGCCCGCATCCTGTGCTTCAGTAGCGCCTATCTTGATCTGTGGTACGTTGGTCGTATCACTTACAGACACATCCTGCACATAATTCACGATCTGCTTAACACCATTTTTAATATCACATTCAAAAATTTCCACAGCCTGGGTAGGATCTACTTCACCGGTTGTCTGGTTAAAGATGTTAGCCGAAGAAACGTTGCTGTTTGCAAGTTGGAATACACGGTATCCTTCGAAATGATACAGCGAATCCGGCTGGCCGGTAGCTTTTACAACCGGCTGGTGGTACTGCAACGAGTCTTTATAAGTACCGTCTACACGGCCGTAATTTTCGCCATAGTTATTGCTGCCGTAATCATTCACAAGGTAGAAAACAAGTTTCTTATCCAATGCCCTTATCACCATTCTTGGCGCCTGTGGACCTTCCACTGTTTTAAAGTGGCTGTCAAATAAAGCCTGTGCTCCGTCGTCTATATTACGGATAAGACCAAAGCTCGTAGCCCCGCAACCACCTACCGGCTGGGGTGCCCATACACAACCAAATGTGATATCATTTATAGCACCGGGTATCAGTTGGAACGGTCCGGAAGAGAATATGAAGCGCCTGTCGCCCGGTGTGTTGTTACATGCACACTCAGACCATTGTGACCTGTCACCCGGATCACCCCAGAATACGAAGTTAGACACCGGACCTGATCCGTATCCTTTAGATGGAACGCCGGGACCCTGGAAGTCATCTGCAAAACGCTCACCGTCCAATATGGAGCCGGTCATATAGTTGTATATCTGTATCCCGTTGTTAGGGTTACCGATAATACTCGCGTCATTGTTAAAGTAAGTGAAGTTGGTCATGCCCAGCTGCTGTACTTCAACAGTATCCGGTAGGCCCGCACGATGCACGGTAACGCTTCTTTTAGGACCCTGGAAGAAGTCAAGGCCTACCTGTGGAGGATTCAAACCATAACTGTTTACAGGGTGTCCGCCACCTGCACCGTCATCATTGGTACCATTATATAGGATACCAAGACCCCTTGATGTATCGCAACCAATAAAGTCATCATAATACCAGCCAAGGTCAGCATCATCCCATACAGCGATATAAGTACTGTCAATGGTAAGTGCACCACGGTTGATCACACGATAATTATAGAACGTAGAGTTATTAAGGAAGTCCTGTGTTGCATACGCGAATCCGCTCGTCTGTATTTCCACACCTATTGCGGCAGTAAGTGATTGTTGTTTTACGTTACCTGCATCATTAAACACCCACCATATCAGTTCATCCGGTATACTTTGCACACCATCACTCTCCAATACCGGGTATTCACCCTTGCCTGGTTCATATATCCCGTTACCATTCAGGTCGGCAAATGCCGCATAAGTAAAGTTCGGGTTCAGGTAAAGATGGGTTTTACCATCGCTTCCTATCGCACCCTTTCCGCTTGCAGGGCTTGTATTACCCGCAGCCGGCCATTGGTTGATCACGTCAAATTCCGAACCACTGTTATCTGCGCCGGTCTTATAGTTTTGAATGAACTTGTTTATCGTAGACCTGTCCACTTTCCAGAATTTATCCCAAAGGTTACAGGTATCCGGTGTAATTTTCCCGTTTGAGTTCAGTGCGCCGGGCCAATAGTCATTACCTTCCTGCCGATAAGTCTGTGCAGCCACTTTAAGCTGTCCCTGCTGGTCAAAACCACCTATCCAGCATGAAGCCGCAAATTGCGAGCTCTTGCCGGAACCGATTGGAATTTCATAGGCAGCCACTTCTTCACCCAGGTTCCACCACATATCACCACCGGTCATCAGGCGCGCACGTACGTTGTTTATATCCATATCTATGGCAGATATGGCTGGCTGGCAACCGGTAGCCGTAGTTTTTAACTGGCCCTTGTGATGTGCTGTCACTATATTCTCACGCGCAAATAAATGCCCCGCAATACCAATGATACAGATAGAAGTAATGACACTGGCAATTCGTATTTTTTTTCTGAACATCATAACCTATTAAAGTTATATTATTAATATTGTTAAATTCTAAAAGTTAAATTCAAGCGCAAAATTCAGTGTGCGCGCGTAGTTATAGTTACCCGGGTTATTTATGTAATAATTAAATAAAGTAGTAAATGACGCCGGATTCACTTGCTGCGGAACAAATTGCTGTCCGTAAGGAGATGACAGGTAGCCATTGTCATTAGCCTTGCCTGTATAACCATATACACCAAGTACATCACGTGTATTCAGCAGGTTATTTACCGATAATATCGCTTTCAGGTATAATGGCCTCTTAGGCTTGATGCCTTCCGGTACATCTTTATGTTTCTTACCGAAAGAAAGTGCGAAGTCTTTATCTACGCGCAGATCAGTACCGAAGTGCCATGGCAGACGTGATCCGTTAACACCACCAATAACTGTGTTACCTAATGGATCGCTGTACGCTGTATATGGCTCACCGCTCCTTAATTTAGCGATCAGGTCTATACCTGCATTCTGCAATATTTTCAGGCCGCCTACTATCGGGCCTTCGCCATCGTTATAGCGATATTCTATGTTGCCAACGATATTATGGCGGGAATCATAGGTCAATGGAGTAATGTAACGCAGGTTAGGTACGCCGGCCTCAATGAAGCTTCCTAACAATCCTTTACCAGGGCCGGGAGTTGATCCGGTACCTTCTGCAAACTGGAGAGTATACGATACATTCATACGCAGGTGATTCGTAGCACGCAGGTCATAGAACAAAGTCATACCCTTTGTAGTAGAGAAGTCACGGTTTCCGTAAGTGTAATAAGTTGTAGGCCATGCATACAGGTAATCCTGCAGTGCTATCTGGTTCTTACGCTCTTTGTAGAACGCAGAAAGTGTCAATGCCGAATGGTCGCTTAGTTTCTGCTGGAAACCAACCTCGTAATCATAAGTTTGCTCCGGCTTCAGGTTAGGGTTACCGATCGCCTGGTTTGAGTTCTGGTTCAGGTAATAGTAATCATATGCTGTAGCCAAACCGATCGATGACGGATAAGGCCTCTGTGAATAAATGTCATAGTGCGCGTAGAAGTCAGCAACATCCGATATAGGGAAGCTGAACTGCAAACGTGGCATTACAGTGATCGCAGGGTTGTAATCTGTGAAAGAAAGATTAGGGTTAAAATTCGTATCAGTGATCTTAATGCTCTTATAAGCAGTCTGGATCAATGGCTGAGGATCACGGCCACCGGAGTATTGCTTTAAGATCGATGGATCTTCAACGTACTTACCGGTCGGGTCATACCAGTTATTCCCGCTGCGGTAACCAATAACTGTTGGTGATGAAGAGTTGTTGTCATCTACATACACTATATAACTGCCACCCATATTGCTCGGCGCTTTACCACCTATGGTATTAGGATTGGTTGCTACGGTGTTCTGGCTTACTGTAGTTTCAGGATACAATGAATACGGGTCTATCAGCACTTTTGTATTTGCTGAATACCTTTCTATACGCACGCCGATGTTAAAATGTATATCCCTGTATGTAAACTTATCCATCAGGTAACCGGCAATGTAGTTAGGGCTGAATGCGCCTATCGGGCGTGTATAATTGCCATTTGCATCTTTCTGCGTCCAGTAATCATTAAAGTTTACGTTACCCTGCGATCCGCCGGTGTAGCTGTAACCATAGTAGCCTACAAATGGGTTACCGCTGTTCAGCAGTTCATCTGCAGAGAACATATTTAATGAGAAGGTAGAAGGTGCCAATGCATCTATGTTGATGTCCTGTGTGCTGTTTAACCCTAATTTTTTCCTGAGGTTCTGGTCAAATGCACTGCTTACCGGGTTCTTATAATTATACATTATGGTATCGTTAGGGCTTGGATGTATGTTCTTAACATTTCCGGACGGATCATAGTATTGTCCGTTCAGGTAAGAATAATTTACACCGTTAACTACGAAAACCGGGTGTTGTTTGTCCAATACCAGGTTGCCGTTATCCACACTGCTCACTAAACCCCTCATCAACGCCCACAAAGAGAACGTACCACCTTCGTTTGAATAAGCGTAGAAATCTCTTTCTATACGCTGCTGGTAATACAAACCAAACTGTATAGCGTGTTTTGTTTTCCCGATCAGAAGGTCAAATGAGGCGTCAACAGTCAACGCGTACTGGTTTGAGTTATAATTCACATAATAATTCTGCGTAGTACCGGGACTAGCAAAAAGCCCTGTACCCTGGTATGTGTATGTTGCACCCGGCTCATCCCCATTTGCAAGACCATTCTTTGCTTGTATCTGCTGGATGGTTGTTGGTAAATTACCCCCGATAGCATTGTAATAATCTTTCGTATAATTGGATAAATTGGGGTTAAGATTAGATGGCGTGTAAGAAATACCGGTAGACTGGCTGCCCTGTAATACCGTACCGTAAAGCCCGGTTGCAGAGTCTTTCACATTGGGTATATAAATATTCTGTCTTGTTTCCGTATACTTACCATTATACGCATAATTGAAGATGTTTTCTTTGAAAACTGGGTCTTCCGTATTTTGATGAAGTTTCTGATAATCAGCCTGAACAGTGTAGAACGCGTTTGATATGATACCACGGTTTGAAGATGTATCCCCTTGCTTACCGAATTTCTGTGTAAACCTGATATAAGTACGGGCTGTGAACGTATTTTCAACAGGGATACCGCCTGATGCGAATACACTGCTGTAACGGTTGTAAAGATCCTGGTTCAGGTAATCAACTGTACCGCCTGCAGCCACGTGCATATTGTCCGTTACCTG
>CAIJNJ010000106.1 GCA_903821975.1 uncultured Bacteroidota bacterium | reverse complement strand
TTAGAAGGCTGGTGCTCTATCCAGCTGAGCTACCGGGCCGGTAACCAGCTTATGTTATAAAAAGCGAGCGAAGTTAAAAAAAATATAGCATTAAAGCCCCAAATAATGAAGAAGATAATACCTACGGGGCCTATTATGGCTTAGGAGTAACTGTGAATTTATTATAATACCTGTTCACCCCGCTTTGTATCACGCACACATACATACCCGGTGGCAGCATAGATACGGATATGGTGGCGTGTTGCGCAGATGCTATGGTCGTTGCCGAATATAAGGTCTGCCCTTCCATATTTACAACGCTTATGTGTACCTGTGGCTGCAATATGCCATCCCAGGATACATTGAGTGTTTCATGGACCGGATTCGGATATACCAATACTTTTCCTTGCTCATTGCTGTTCAGATCTGGCACACCTGCAGTATATATCTTCAGTTTGTATAGCTCCACACCACCCTTCACTTCGCCTACCAGCATTTCATAGCTCCCATCGCCTATAATATCACCTACAACAGGGGCAGTGCGCTGGCCGTTATATATACCCCATGCTGTGCCGGCATCGTTATACAGGTTGTGCACAGAGTCTATGTACGAATAGTTGCCGCTAACCATGGTATAAATAGCAGCAGTGTCACCCGTCTGGAAACCGGTAAACTGGTATATGTTGCCGGAATAGCTGCCCATAAGCAGGTAGTCTATGCCCGTGCTGTCTATCTTCCCAATGTATGGCGTACTGTAATTACCGAAGCTATGGTTGGGGTCCACCTGTGCCTGGCCCAGTTGCGTATTAATAAGTTGCAGCCTTATGGTACCAGGGGTAGTGCTTACGTTGCGGTAATACTGGATGTAACCATATATATCACCAATGATAAGATCGGGCTTACCGTCTTTATCAATATCATAAATGAATGGAGCTGCATTACCACCTACGTTTATAGTATCGCCGTTCAAATCTGTGAGCATCAATTCCTGCAGATGCCAGTTAGGTGTTACAGTATCACTTGCAGCAATGTTCTTAAAATAGCTAAGCGTGCCATCCGTATGTCCTACGATCAGGTCGGCCATGCCGTCGTTGTCTATATCACCCATGGCAGGCGCCGTGCCGTGGAAGTTATAAGTATTCATTGCAAGGAAATCACTGCTCTGTAATGTAAATGACGGAGCGCCGGCAACACCAGTATTGAGGTAGTAAGATACCCTGCTTCTCAGCGTCCCATCTGCCTGGCGATAGCCATCGGAGCCAACGAACAGATCGGGTTTGCCATCTTTATTGTAATCAAAAAGCATAGGGTATGCAGCAGTACCAAGGTCTATAGACTGATCAACAAGAAACGAATCAGACTGGAACTGCCAGTTCGGAGACCCGGTAGTAGACAAGTTCTTGTAGTACCAGATGTTGTTATAATTCATGCAAGTATTCCCGGCATTCGGGGAAACAAGAATATCTTTCTTACCATCCTGATCTATATCTACATTAAATGCCGCCGGCCATACAGGCAGCTCTATCTGAGTACCGCCCACACCTCCGTTTTGCCACATAGTGTCCTGGTAAACCATACTATCGGCACCCAGGCCACCTGCTTCTACCCTGCCGTTTTTCAGAAAGGTCATTTCATTAAATGATATGCTACCATCAAGGTAATCATAATCACCATCCATGTCCCAGTCAAACAGGCACGGTGTATTACCTATGTGTGTTTTCCTTTCCATGCCACCGGTGCCGGGGTCGCGGATCAGTGATGAGTTATCGCAGGGCTGGCCGGGGCCTGTTTGTATGGCAAGTGTATGTGTGCGCCAAAAGCCCTGGTATACCTTACCCCAGCATTCGTCCCACAAGTCTATATGAATACTATCCGCAGGCAGGCCATACTCCACTTGCATATTCCTGTAGTAATTCATAAAGCCACCAATAATATTGTAGGATATAAAGTCGAGGTCACCATCATTGTCCACATCTACAATAGCCGGTATATCGCCGGGATTATTAAAGGCATTTGCTGCACCGCCCGCATCGACATCGTTGAAGTAATAAAGGTCCTTGTATAAATTAAAGCACAGTTGGTTGCTGCCATTATAGTACCCTTTATATACAGTGAAGCCATACAGCCCCTGGTGAAAAAGATCCGGCACACCATCACGGTCATAATCTGCCAAAACAAGGTAATCATATATTGGCGGGAAATTAGCCGCATATTCAGGTGCATACCTGTAATTTGGATGCCCTGCAGTGCCCAGGTTTATGAATGTGCGTACACTATTATTATTCTCAAAAACAACCAGGTCTTCCAGACCATCATGATTCAGATCACCCATTGTGAACTGCGGGTTGTTAAATCCACCGCACCATGCCAGCGTTTGCTCCTGGCCATGAGCATATACTTTAATACTGGAATCAGGTTGGTAAAATGTAGGTTGAGCCAATGCAATAGCAGGGATCAGGAAGAAGATAGCTGCAATACAGGTTAGGTAGCGCATAGGTGAAATTTCACCATAAAATTAACCTAAAAAAAGTAGAACAAAGTGATTATTTCTTTCAACTATCGGTTAATACTTCTTTAACGGGGAGTCGGGTTCGTTAAGAAAATGCTTATAAACAAGCTTATCCGCCAGCGAAGGCAGTAATTTATTGAGCCATACAGCCAGTTTGCCTTGCCCGGTCATTATTATGGTTCGCTTTCTCTTTTCTACCCCGTCCATTATTATAGAAGCGCATTGTTCCGCGCTCATCAGTTTGCTTTCATCAAGCGGTGTTTCCGCCTGTGCCGAGCCGTCACTGCTGCGCGCTACATTACGAATATTGGATGCAGTGAACCCGGGAGAAACCCACATTACATGCACTCCGGAATAAAGCAACTCTGTACGCAATGCCTCCAGGAAACCCTGCATGGCAAACTTAGAGGCAGAATAACCGGTGCGCCCCGGCAAGCCGCGATAGCCCGCTATTGAAGACACGCCTGCAATGATCCCTTTACGTTCCAGTATAGCAGGCAGTGCAAATTTTGTACAATAGATGGCGCCCCAGAAATTTACATCCATCAATTCCTTTATTACCGAAAGCTCAGCATCTTCAAACAAGGCCCGCATGCTAATACCCGCATTATTTATAAGCACATCCGCCCCGCCCCACTTATCATTCACAGCATCTATAAATATCTTGCAATCCTGCTCCTTACTTACATCCGCCTTAAAACAAAAAAACCTGTCCTGCTGCACCAAAAAGCTTTGCAGTTTCTCCGGGTTCCGGGCGCAGGTAGCTACCCGCGCGCCGCGTGCTAACGCCTCGGTCACAAGCGCCTTGCCTATGCCCGAAGAGCCACCGGTAATAACAACAACTTTATCTTTTACAGAGAACATTTTAAAATTAAAAAGTAAAAACAAAACGGTGTTTATCACTCAAAGGTATCCTTCATCATCTTCTTATAATCTTTGAGCGCTTCTGTATCTTTTTCTTCAGCAATAACTTTGTCCAGTGCTGCTTTTACGATATCCACTCTTTTCGATGCAACAGCAGCCTCATCCTTATTATCTGATTTGCTTTTCTCTTTTTGCTCGGCGCCTACCTGGAACAGGAACCCGCCAAGCACTGTGCGGTACTGCTTCATATTTTCAAGAGTGATCATTGTGGCGTATATATCCACACCCTTTTTAAATGCAGCATCGCTTTTTACATTTTTCAGGTAACCATTCATACTTAATGCAAAAGAGAATTTTTTACTGCCCGATACATAGGGTG
>CAIJNJ010000105.1 GCA_903821975.1 uncultured Bacteroidota bacterium | reverse complement strand
CAACACACAACTGTTATCAGTTGTTGTCCATCGGTACGCAGTTGGTTTATCGTTGCCAGCACATTTATCAGTGCGTCGGGGCTGTGCGCATAGTCTACTATGCCCAGCACCTTATCCTTTGGCGACATATAGGTTTCAAAACGCCCTACCGCTCCCTGCAGCCCGCTCAGTATTGCCAGCACATTCATTTTATCTTCTCCCAGCAATGTTGCCGCGCCATATACCGCCAGCAGGTTATAAGCATTGAATGTACCTATCAGCCTGAAGTGTGCTTCAACTCCATCTATTGATAGCACCAGGCCGGTTAGGTTATTTTCCAGCACCTTACCTTTTATGCTTGCCGGTACACGCAGGCTGTAAGTATGTTTTGCAGCGCTTGTATTTTGCAGCATCACCATACCTCTTTTATCGTCGGCATTGGTAAGTGCAAAAGCATCTGCAGGCAGGCCATCAAAAAACAGTTTCTTTACACGTATATATTCATCAAATGTTTTGTGATAATCAAGATGGTCGTGCGTAATGTTGGTAAACACGCCACCTGCAAAACGAATGCCCGCAATACGGCGCTGGTGAATGGCATGTGAACTTACCTCCATGAAGGCATACTCACACCCGGCATCCACCATATCCTTCAGTAAGCTGTGAATGGAAATGGCATCAGGCGTAGTATGTGTAGCTGTTACTGCTTTATCATGTATATGATTCTGCACGGTAGACAGCAAGCCGCTCTTGTGGCCCAGTGCCTCAAAAAGCTTGTACAACAATGTAGCGGTCGTGGTCTTACCGTTTGTCCCCGTAATACCCACCACTTTCAGTTGCCGCGAAGGGAAATCATAAAATGCATCAGCCATCAGCCCTGCAGCCGCGGCACTATCTGCTACCTGCACATAGGTAACATCATCTTTTACTACTTCCGGCATCGTCTCACATACGATCACGGATGCACCCTGCGCTATTGACTTATCTATATAAGAGTGCCCGTCTGATAAAGTGCCGCGCACGGCTATGAATGTACTGCCTGCTGTTACAGCCCGCGAGTCAATGCATAGGCCACTGGTTTCCGTAGCCATATCACCCTTCGTTGATAAGGGTTTCACATTTATCAATATGTCGCGCAGTATCCTCATTAACCTAATTGCAGTATTATGTTCTGTCCTTTTGTTATCAATGTTCCCGGTGTTATAGATTGTATGCTTACTTTTCCTTTCCCTTTCACAGTTACCTGCAAGCCGTCACTTTCCAGCATGTACACGGCATCCTTCAGGCTCATCCCGGTTACATCCGGCACAACGTTGCGGTATAGTTTCTTAGGCGCAACTGCCATATGCTTTGTAGAGTCTGCTCTCATTTCCATCAGCACGTTCATGTGCTCACCGGGCAACGGCAATTGCTTCTGCATTGCGCCGAGCAGTATGCGGTAATTCCTCGCCGTAGCTGCTTTTGCAGGTATCACAGATGAGCCATTCTTCGCAAGGCTATCCAGCGGGCCTTCCCACGCGCCCATATTCTCAGAGAATATCTTATCCGCCACCATCCTGAAAACGGGCGCGGCTATAGCGCCGCCATAATATTCGCGTGAATGCGCCTTGGTGCGTATCACTACACATATCGTATACTTAGGCTGGTCTGCCGGTAAGAACCCTACGAACGAACCCTGGTAAACGCCGTCTGTGTACCTGATGCCTTTATCTGCCACCTGCGCAGTACCGGTCTTTCCAGCTATCGTATAGTATGGAGATTCAATGCCCTTCGCCGTACCTTCTGTAACCACCGCCCGCATACATTTCTGCAATTGTGCTACCGTGCTTGCATCCCCTACTTCCTCTATCATCGTTGGCTCAAATGTTTTCACTTCCTTACCATATTCTTTTATTGCGCTTACTAAATATGGCTTCATCATTTTACCGCCATTGGCTATAGAATTATATACCATGCAGGTATGTAGCGGTGTGATCATTACCCCGTAACCTGTTGCCAGCCATGGCAGTGTAGTCCCGCTCCACTCACTCGTACCGGGCGTAATGAAACGGCTTCGGCGCTCACCGAGCAGGTCTATTCCCGTGGGCTGGTCGAGGTGCAGTTTTTTCAGGTGGTCTACATATTTCGTTGGATTGTCCCTGTAATAAGTATACGCCAGCTTTGCCATCGCTGCATTGCTCGATTCTGCATAAGCTTTCCATATCGGCATTTCATGCAGCCCCAGGTGCGAATCCTTCATCACCCTGTTACCGAAACGTATCGCACCACCTTCCGCGTCCACTTTATTATCCACGTTTATATACTTGTCATTCAGCAGCGACAGTAGTGTTACCAGTTTGAAAGTGGAACCCGGCTCTGTGGGTATGGTCGCATAATTAAAATCTTCGGTATAGCTGCCGTCCTTCTGCCGCCCGAGATTTACAAGGGTGCGTATCTTTCCCGTCTTCACTTCCATTACAATGCAGGTGCCATATGCACATTCAAATTTTTCCAGTATGCTCATCAGTGCGTGCTCGGCTACATCCTGCACATTGATATCTATAGTGGTCACTATGTCTTTACCATTCACTGGATCCACTTCCGACCCTTCTATAGGTACCCATACGCTGCCAGTGCTTTTTTGCACTACGCGGCGGCCATTCTCACCCACCAGCTCTTTATTATACTTTGCTTCCAGCCCGGTCATGTTGCTGTCGCGGAATTCCCCGATCACGCGCCTTGCAAGCAGATCGTAAGGCATCATGCGTTTTTCCTTTGAGTCTTCTATAAAACCACCATACCCCTTTCCTTTATTGAAAATGGGAAATGAGCGCAATGCCTCATATTGATAATACTTCAGCTTATGTCCAAGCGGGTAATACTTATCTTCATCGTTGTATGCGCGAACAAATTCTTCTTTATACTGCTCCGCCGATTTATCCATGAACAAACCCGATACACAACGGGAAAGCGAATCAATATTTTTAGAGAACAGCCCTGAGTCCATCACCGAGAAATCTATGTGCACATCAAACTCCGGTATGGATGAACTGAGCAGTACACCATCTTCTGTATAGATATTTCCCCGCTCTGCCAGTAATGTATCAAAGCGTGTATGCATTTCCTTTGCCATTGCCCGCAACTTCGGCCCTTCTTTTATTTGTATCAAAGCGGCCTTAATGATGATAGCGCAGCCAAACAAGCAAATGCATGTAAAAGCGATATACACCCTGAACCGTATGTCTTTCTTAATATTCACTCCCGTTTACAAAACTTTTTAAAACATCTTAACTTTAAATCTTTTCCTTCAACCTATCAACTTACTTCCTGATCTTATACGCCGGCAGCAGTGATGGTTTCAATCCTATTTTCTCAGCGCTCTTTATCACCTGCGTTTCCGTCTTTACATACATCAACTGCGATTTTGTATCCATATATTTCCAGCGCAACTCTTTCAGCGTTTTGTTCTGGGCATTCATCTCCCGCTGCATCTCTATTGCACGATGACTGTTGCTGATATACAATACGCATAGCAGTACTAAAAAGGCCAGGAAAGGAATATTATTTACTATAGCTTTATAAGATACTTTCTCCACCAACGACCGCCAGTCGTTTCTCACCCGCTGCGCGGGCGTCAGCACTTCCTGTGGCTGACTGTTCTGCTCCTCGTTACTCATACTATTTATAAACAAACCCGCTTGGGGTCAAATTTTCTCCGCAATTCTCAATCGTGCGCTACGTGCGCGCGGATTGTTTTTTATTTCCTCTTCACCCGGTTCTATCGGTTTCGCGTTTACCGGTCTCAGCATTGGCTTCACCTCTTCTTCATATTCACTCGCTTCGTCCCAGCGCCCGCGCTTTATGTAATGCTTTACTATCCTATCTTCCAGCGAGTGAAAGGATATAACGCATAACCTGCCGCCCGGTTTCAGGCTTATTGCCGCCTGTTGTAAAAGATCTTTCAGTACGCCCAGCTCATCATTCACTTCTATCCGTAGTGCCTGGAACACCTGCGCCAGGTACTTGTTCGGATTGCCACCTCTTATCACCGGCGCCAGCATTGCTTTCAGACCTGCTATTGTCTGCACTCCTGCACCCCTGCGATGCGTTACTATATGCTTCGCAAGCTGTTTGGAGTTGCGCACCTCACCGTATTGTTCAAAGAGCAAATGCAATTGTTGTTCACTGTATGTCCGCAACACCTCCGCAGCTGTCAGTTCAGAGCGCTTGTCCATCCGCATATCCAGCGGGCCGTCGTAGCGTATCGAAAAACCTCTTTCTGCTGTATCAAACTGGAAGGAGCTTACACCAAGGTCTGCAAGTATCCCGTCTACCTCACTGTGCCTGTGCAACCGTAAAAACCGCCTCAGGTATTTAAAGTTTTCCATCACCGGTATCAGCCGCGCGTCATCCGGTTTATTCTTCCACGCATCTGCATCCTGGTCAAAAGCGATCAGCTTTCCTTTCGGTCCCAGCTTTTCTAATATCGCCCTGCTATGTCCGCCACCGCCAAATGTTGCATCCACATATACACCATCTTCCTTTATCGCTAACCCGTCTACTGCTTCATGTAAAAGAACTGTTGTGTGGTAAAAGCCGGGATCTCCCATTTTAAAGATTTTCAAAAGGGTTCCCGAAATCATTTGCCACTTCCTCCGCCAGCTTGCTGAAACCTCCTGCACGCTCACGGAGATAATTATAATAAGTATCTTTATCCCACAATTCTACTTTATTGCCCTGCGCACTTAACACAGCATCTTTTTTGATACCTGCATATTCCTGCAATGGCTTCGGCAGCAACAGGCGGTCTGCGCTGTCTACGTCCACGATCGTCGCTCCATTCAGAAATAATCTTTTGAACTCTCTTACGTTAGGTTTGAAATCATTGAGACGGTTTATCTTTTCACTGATGGCATTCCATACGTCAACCGTATATATGCTCAGGCAATTTTCAAAACCACGGTTTATGACAAACTTTTCCCCCATTCCCTCAGCTAGTTGCTTGCGGAATCCGGACGGCAGTAAGAAACGCCCTTTGGCGTCAATTGCTACCTCATATTCTCCGAGAAAACTGGTCATTAGTGTGTGCAATAGATTATTACCACAAAATAACACATTTTCCCACTTATTTCCACTATTTTATGTAAACATATTTATCCACACTACCACATATAACCGAAACCCGCTACAGTAAAGGGTTTAAAGCGATTTTACAGCAAAAATCAGCGAAATGATGTGTATAACCTGTGGATTAGCGTGGATTGGTGTTAATAACACCAATAATTTTACAAGATCTTAAGGACCAAAACCATGAAAAAACTTATCCTCTTCCTCTCCGTCTGCTGCACAAGTTTCGTAGCAACAGCTCAGTTAAAAGATGCATATATAGGCGACCTGATGACCAAAAGGATACTGAGTTGCGATGATATAGGATACAATGCCGCCTTGCTCATACCTCGTATGTACAAGGAAAGCAAAACAGATACGTTGGATGCGATAATAACCTATTGGGAAAGAAATTGCGGCATGACGGAGCCGGCAACATCCTTCAGCATACTATATGCAATAGAGCATAATACTTTCGAAAAACAAACAACGAACGCAACACAGTATAACAACTTCACCGATCCGGCATTGGCCGATACCGCCTACTTCAATAAAAATATCATGGCTACGTTATACGCGTACAGGACGGCGTATGACGCCCGTCCCGAGAGCGATAGCAATCTCGATGATCCGGGAATAGCCTACCGTCTTTATTACGATCTTATCCGCGAAATGGCAGCGTCCTTGCTCCATAAAACAAGCCTAAGCCCCCTCGAAAAATTCATTGTCAATTATTACAGCAACCCGCGCACGACAAGTTTAAGTGAGCTGGCAGAAGCCCCGCATGACAATACGCCCATCAGCCATGCATACCTGAAACAGAAAAAAAATCAGAACTCCTTTAATGGTATAGACTATGCGCTGACTGCCGGAGAAGTTATTCCACAGGGAAACCTGGCCACTTTAGGCCCTTCTACCTACTTGGGTTGCCTGCTCGGCGGCAAGCGAAATAAGTGGACTTTTGATTTCGATTTCTATGTCAATTTCCCGCTTCAGAACACAAAGACCTACATGGTAAGTAATAATGATTCCCTTACACCCAGCAATACCTTTCTTGGTTTCTATACCGGTCTTGACGCTGCTTACGAACTCTTCCAAGTAAAGAAAAGTGAGCTCGATATACTTGGCTGTATCGGTTTGCAAGGATTATATGTACTCAATGGAAATAATGGCACGGCCAATCTCACCCTGGTTTCCGCCAATCCGAATTTTGGTTTGGGCTATAAATTATACCTCAGCCACAAGATCAAAAACGCCACCGATTCTCGCGATGCCTACATCGTGCGCCATTCATACATCGGTATACAGGCGAAATACAACATGCTGTTCTTCAACAACTATCCCGGCACAAGCTTGTCCGGCAATGCTTTTACCGTGAGCATTATTTATGGTGGCACCACTAAACGGAGAAATTATAATGAATAAGCTTGTGCCGCGAACTGGAATCTTCTTTACGGTGGTAGGGTTTTTGTAAGCATACTATTATGAAAAGGACAATTTTATTCATATTCCTGGCTGGCCTTGCGTTTAATGCTCCCGCTGCGCCACAACATTATCATCACCATCATCATCATTATAACCATAGTGGCAGTGTAAGTGTGGTTGTGCCATTACCACCGCACCCGCATGGCAGACCGCCATTACCACCACACCCACATGGCAGACCACCACTACCCCCTCGCCCTCCTCATGGCGGAAGGTTACCTGCACCACCAATGCCTCCACGACCCCCACGGCTATAAAGCGGTTGTAGGAACAAGTCGATAATGCAACTTTGAATTTCGCGCCGGAAAGCTGTTTTTTTAACAAAACACCTTAAGTAAAACCGGGCTTTTTCAATATATTTGCCATCCCGTATGCAACTACGCCTTAAGAATTTATTGTATTTATCCGTTGTTTTGGTGCTGTTTAGCTCCTGTGGAGGGTTTGAAAAGATCCGTAAAAGCAGCGATGTGAACTATAAACTCACAAAAGCCAACGAGTTCTTCGACAATAAGGAATACCATCATGCCAATGAGCTTTATAAAGAGCTGATGCCGGTAATGAAAAGCACACGCAACTATGAAGCAATGTTCTATAAATATGCCTACACCTTCTATTATCTGAAGGATTATGTGGAGGCATCTTATTACTTCAAAAACTTCACCGAATACTTCCCCATCAGCAAAAATGCCGAAGAATGTGAATTTATGAGCGCTGTTTCCCTCTACAAATACGCTCCTAAATATACCCTCGACCAGACAAATACGGTGAAAGCGCTGGAGGCGATGCAGTCATACGTGAACAGGTTCCCTAAGTCGTCACGCCTTACCGAGGCAAATGAATATATCGACAAATCGCGCCAGAAACTGGAACTGAAGCAGGCAGATGCTGCCAAACTGTATTTTAATATCAGTCAGTTCAAAGCAGCCACTGTGGCGTATAAGAGCGTATTGCGCAATTACCCCGAATCGCCAAAAGCGGATCAATATCAATACATGATTTTAAAATCAATGTGTAAGTATGCAAAGATCAGTATTCCTGAAAAACAGGAAGAGCGATATGCAAATGCTATAAGCGCATATAAAGAATTAAAAGACACTTATCCGCAATCTTCGTATATTGCAGACGCGGAAAAGTTATATTCCGAAGCAAATAATAATATAAATAAAATACGAAATGAGCACAAATAGAAGATCACTTGCGTCAGTTAACTCGCTAATAGAAACACGTGATGTAATAGCACTGAAAGAAAAGACCGGCAACCTGTATGAATCAATTGCAGTTATCGGCCGCCGTGCAAACCAGATATCTGTGGGTATGAAAGAAGAACTTCACCGCAAACTTGATGAGTTTACCGTGCATGGTGATAACCTGGAAGAAGTACATGAGAATAAAGAGCAGATAGAAATATCCCGCATTTATGAGCGCATGGCAAATGCTACTTTACAGGCGATCAATGAGTTCAACGACGACCAGATCTACTACCGCAAGAAATAAGGTTTATAAATTGACTTATAAAAAAGGATGTCCGAATGACATCCTTTTTTATTTATCAGAGCTATACTTTTAAGATCTATTCTTCCATTACTACGCGGAAACCGTTATAGTTACATCGCGACCATTTTTCATCATAATGCCTGTCTGTATTCCGACTATCTTCAGGCTTGCTGTGCCACCCGCCTCCCCGTGCTACTTTAGCCTTACCAAACCCGGGGCCCTTCGGGTTCTCGCTATCACTCATGCCATAATAGTGCTCGCTATACCAGTCTGATGTATACTCGATCACGTTACCGGTCATATCGTATATCCCCAGTTCATTTGCATTTTTCTTGCCTACAGGATGTGTCTTGACCGTTGAGTTATCTGCATACCACCCGGCATCGCCAATATTATTACCGCCGCTGTATACATAGTTATGATTCCGTTTTCCTCCCTTCGCAGCATATTCCCACTCCGCCTCAGTTGGCAGGCGGTAATGCTTCGAGGTTACAGAGCTCAGCCATTCACAATACTTCGCCGCATCATCCCATGTAAGGTACAGTACCGGCTGGTTGTCTTCTTCATGGGCACGCTTATTTCCATGCGCATCGTGCTCCCACCATACGTTGTGTTTAGTATCCCAGGTGGTGCCGTTCCATGCGGTAACCCATCCCTCTTTTTCCGCTGCTGTCTTGTAACCTGTGGCTGTCACAAATTTGCGGTACTGGCCTACGGTCACTTCATACTTACCCATATAAAAGCTACTTACAGTAACCGAGTGTACGGGCTTCTCGTCATCCTTACCATAGTTATTACCCATAAGAAACATACCGCCCTCTACAAATACCATGTCTTTTGCCGGAGCAGGTTGCTCTATCTCATTGGCACTCGTATTTTCATTGTCCTGCACCTTGCTCCCGCTGCTTTGCTTTGTACTATTCGATCCGTTATTTATGGTCAGTGTATTGCGCTGGTAATCTATCGTTATTTTGCCCAGCTTAGATAATGCACTCTGCCCTATGAGCAAAGGTGCTTCGATTGAGTGTGTAATAGTTGCCTTCACATTAGTAAGCACGACGCCGCCTATTTCTATCTTTTTTAAGTTTATTTGCGTCCCCTCATCTATATCTCCGTTTGCGCTCTGGTACATCTGCGCGCCCACAATATCATCCATTGAAAGGTATCCGTTCTTAAACATGAATAATGCCTCAAGCGCAGAAATAGTAACTACATCAGCCCCTGTATCTAAAAACATATTCAGTTTTAGCCCGTTTACTTTGCACGTTGTTTTATATACGTTCCCTTCTTTTTCCAGTTTTATCGTCTGGGCATACAAAGGGCAATAGAAACACAGCATACCCAGTACCAGTGCGGCGCATTTTCTAAACAGGTAAGTCATTATCAATGTTTATGCTCTAAAATAATTCATAAAAAGCAAATCCGCAATACCACTCATATGCCCCACACTTCTATAATCTGTTCACTATGTGTTTTACTCACCACCTTATCAATGATGTGGTCAATCTTTCCCTTCTCATTTATCAGGAAGGTGGTGCGTAATATGCCTATATATGTGCGGCCCATAAAAGTCTTCTCGGCCCATACACCGTAATCGGTGGCTATCTTGCTGCCAGGGTCTGCAAGCAATGTAAACGGCAAGGAGTACTTTTTCTCAAACTTCTTATGGCTCTTCTCCGTATCCGGGCTTATGCCAAGTATCACTACTCCTTTTTTCTTTAAGGTAGCATAGTTGTCGCGCAAGTTGCAGGCTTCTTTCGTACATGTCTCCGTAT
>CAIJNJ010000104.1 GCA_903821975.1 uncultured Bacteroidota bacterium | reverse complement strand
CGGTGAAGTCTTCCATCTGCACATTATATACCCGCTGGAAAGCCCAGTTGTCGGGCACCATGAACATGTTCTTTTTATAGTAAGGATCTGTGGTCACTGAGCCCATTTCTACATAATCTTCGGGGTGTATACCTACACGCTGCTCGGCAAAAGACTTTGGTGTATACCATTTGTTGTCCCATTTGAACTTCTCCGGCATGGCACCGAGGTAAGAGTCGAGCACATCATCATACGCTTTTCTCCAGGATGGTGTGAGGTGGCCGTTAGGGTTAGAGATCACAGCATCCAGCATCGCTTTCAGGATAGCCTGCATTTCGGCAAACTTGTTCTTGGTAGTGCCATACTGTAGACCGGTATATACTTCCTGTGGCACAGCGCCGTACTTGGCATACATATTGATCACATCATGGCACTCGCCGCCATCGCCCCACGATATGGCTCCGTGCATACGAACAAATG
Organism: uncultured Bacteroidota bacterium; assembly: GCA_903821975.1. Classification (GTDB taxonomy): domain Bacteria; phylum Bacteroidota; class Bacteroidia; order Chitinophagales; family Chitinophagaceae; genus Nemorincola. The sequence goes on along the minus strand of CAIJNJ010000104.1, from coordinate 2,034 downwards.
CCTCTGCTTTTTCAAGGTATACACAATGCGCACTGAATATCTGGGAAAGCTCTATCGGCTCCTTGCCCATGCGCATCATTTCACTTTCAAGGAAGGAATTGGTAGAATAGCTCCAGCAGGTACCGGAACTGGCCTGGTTCTTTACGCCGGTATGTTCCAGGTCTATTAGGTCGTTGAATTCGTATTTTTTATTGGCATCTGCGCTCTTGGGCGCAGGTGTTATTTTTACCGGTGCATTAGGTGTAGTAACGTAACTATGGTTAGATTCTATTTTCTTTATCAGGTCATCCTGTGCATGCACCAAATAAGGCGATGCCGCCAAAGCCAGTATGATAAACTTCTTCATTCGGTAAATATAGTTTAAGAAAAACAAATGTACCCAAATATATGATACGGTGGTAGCTCTTTTACGGGTGAAAACAAGGGTGAAAATCTATGTACATTTCTTTTATGTTTAAGCGTTCTACAGCCTACTGGCATGGTTTTTACCGCTCTATTGAAAAAAAACACTATGAAAAAGATCATTACAACGACATTGAGTATTTGCCTGGGTGCCATTTTACTGACATCATGTGTAGCTAAGCGGAAATATGTTGCGGCGCGTACACGGGCCACACAGGAACATAATGACAATATAGCGCTCAATGGCCGTGTTACCCGCCTTGAAGACACCGTAAGCATGCTGCACCACCAACTGGGTGCAATGGGAAATGCCAACGCCAATGCAGAAAATGAATTGTATAAGACCAATAATGAGCTGAACCTGACCAAGGAACAGATAGCCGCACAGCGCGCACGTATGCAGCAGTTGCAGTCCTTCATAGACCAGCAGCAGAAAGCCACAGAGGCGCTTAGATCGAAAATAGCGGATGCGCTTACCGGCTTTAACAGCAGCGAGCTTACCGTGACCATGAAAAACGGTCGTGTATATATAAGCATGCAGGAAGCATTGCTTTTCCCATCCGGGAGTGCAGTGGTGAATCCTAAGGGTAAAGAAGCATTATCTAAAGTAGCAGGTGTGCTTAATACCAGCAGCGATATAAACATAGACGTGGAAGGCCATACCGACAGTATACCAATTCATAATAAAATGTATACTGACAACTGGTCGCTGAGCACTGCAAGAGCTACGTCCATAGCACATGTGCTTATAGATGAATATAGAGTAAACCCTGCAAAGCTGATAGCCAGTGGCCGCAGCGAGTATGATGCCGTGGCTTCAAACACAACTCCGGAAGGACGCGCACAAAACCGCCGCACAGAAATTATCCTCGAGCCAAAACTGGATGAGTTGATGCAAATAATGAGCGCACCAAACATGTCAGGAAAGTAGAGGCAAGCAGTTAAGATATATTGAACAGGCGTTCCCGTTGGACGCCTGTTTTACATTTTGTTTAACTTTTAAGAGGCACCAATAACAGCCTGTGATTTTGAACGATTGAAATTTTTTGTACTTTCGTGATCGGAAACAGCCATAAAATACTGCTACAAAAGATCATGAAAAAACTGCTCACCTCGATCGCGTGCATTTGCATCGCATCTGTTTTTCTCACTTCCTGCATCGTATCTAAAAAGAAATACCTCGCAGAAACAGCCCGTGCGGACAGGGAACATGCCAATGGTGTGGAACTGAGCAAGAGCCTGGCACAGGAAAAAGAGACCAACAGCAAGCTGAACGCAAAGATCAATGACCTGAACAACACCATTACCGGACTGAACGGGGATATTGCTAACCTGAACAAGCGTATAGCAAGGCTGAAGGACAGCATCAGCAATGAGCAAAGCACTATTTATGAGCTGAACAGCAAGATCGACGACCTTGGTAACGAGAACCGCAATACAAAGAAACAACTGAATACCACTAATGCACAGGTGGCCGCACAGCGCCAGCGCTTAGAGCAGCTACAGGCGCTTATAGACCAGCAGCAGAAGGCTACAGAAGCGCTGAGGAAGAAAATAGCTGATGCTTTACAGGGCTTCAACAGTAATGAGCTTACAGTGACCATGAAGAATGGCCGTGTATATATTAGTATG